>DQAA01000322.1 GCA_003523465.1 Pseudomonas sp. | reverse complement strand
GGACGCCGAGCGCAAGGCTGCTCAGCGCCTGGGGCAGTTCCAGCAGCAGGTCAACCAGGCCCAGGCCAAGCTCGCCGAGCTCGACCAGTTCCGTGCCGACTACCAGCAGCAATGGATGCAGCGCGGCAGCCAGGGGGTGTCGGGCAAGTGGCTGGTGGGTTTCCAGCGCTTTCTCGGTCAGCTCGATACGGCAGTGGCGCAGCAGCACCAGAGCCTGGTCTGGCACCAGAACAACCTCAACAGCGCCCGCGGTACCTGGCAGGAGGCCTATGCCCGGGTCGAAGGGCTGCGCAAGCTGGTCCAGCGCTATATCGAAGAGGCCCGCCTGCTCGAAGACAAGCGCGAGCAGAAGCTCCTCGACGAGTTGTCGCAGCGTCTGCCACGCCACGATCAATTCTGATCCGGAGCGCTGGTCGGCACGCCTTGCCGGCCTGTGGCGGGGCTGCTAAACCTTCTAGAGGTTCGCACTCGCCACTTTCGAAGGAAGCGCCGACATGGCCGTTGAAACCGAGTTGTCCCAGGACGGGAAAAAGCTGACGATCCGCATCAAGGGCCGTTTCGATTTCGGCAAGCACCAGGAGTTTCGCGACTCCTACGAACGCAGTCCGTCCCATCTGGACAGCGTCGATGTCGATCTGAAGGAAGCGACCTACCTGGACAGCTCGGCGCTGGGCATGCTTCTGCTGCTGCGCGACCATGCCGGGGGCGAACAGTCGAATGTCCGGGTGATCAATACCAGCGGTGACGTGCGCAAGATCCTTGCGATTTCCAACTTCGAAAAACTCTTCGATATCACTTGAGCGCCAGCATGAGCGACCCGCATGCCCTCACCGTCCTGATCGTCGAGGACGGGGCGACCGACCGTCTGCTGCTGGCGACCATCGTCCGCAAGCAGGGCCATCGGGTATTGACTGCGGAAAACGGCAAGCTGGCCGTCGCCCTGTTCGCCGAGCAGCGCCCGCAACTGGTGCTGCTGGATGCAGTGATGCCGGTGATGGACGGCTTCGAGGCGGCGCGGCGGATCAAGGCGCTGGCCGGTGAAGAGCTGGTGCCGATCATCTTCCTGACCTCCCTGACCGAAGACGTAGCCCTGGTGCGCTGCCTGGAGGCGGGTGGCGACGACTTTCTGGCCAAGCCCTACAGCCCGGTGGTGCTGGCCGCCAAGATCAAGGCCATGGATCGCTTGCGCCGGCTGCAGGCCACGGTGCTCGAACAGCGCGACCAGATCGCCCTGCACCACAATCACTTGCTCAACGAGCAGCGCGTGGCCAAGGCGGTGTTCGACCAGATCGCTCATGCCGGCTGCCTGAGCGCACCGAATATCCGCTACCTGCAATCTCCCTATGCCTTGTTCAACGGCGACCTGCTGCTGGCCGCTTTCACCCCGACCGGCGAAATGCATGTGCTGCTCGGCGACTTTACCGGCCATGGCTTGCCGGCGGCGGTGGGCGCCATGCCCCTGGCCGAGGTCTTCTATGGCATGACCGCCAAGGGCTACGGCCTGGCGGAAACCCTGCGGGAGATGAACGCCAAGCTCAAGCGCATCCTGCCGGTGGACATGTTCTGCTGCGCGCTGCTGCTCAGCCTGAGCTTCGAACGGCGCATGGTCGAGGTGTGGAATGGCGGCATGCCGGACGGCTATCTGTTGCCGGCCGACGGCGCGCAGCCCATCGCCCTGGTGTCGCGACATCTACCGTTGGGGGTGCTGTCTCCCGAGCGCTTCGACGAGCACACCGATGTCTTGCCGCTGGCCATCGGTGATCGGCTGTTCCTGCTGAGCGACGGGGTGGTCGACACCTGCAACGAGGCTGACCAGCTGTTCGGAGTCGAGCGTCTGCAGCAGGTCTTTGCCGACAACCGCAACCCGGAGCACCTGTTCGAGGATGTCCTGCAGGCCCTGGAGGTCTTTCGCGGGCGCTCTCGGGATGACGTCAGCATGCTGGAAATCACCGTGGTCGCTCCGGAGCGCCTGGCACCGCCGCCGCTGGTGTATTCCGACAGTGGTCAGTCGAGCCCGCTGGACTGGTCGCTGTCCTTCGAGTTTCGTGCGCAGACCCTCAAGCGCTTCAATCCGCTGCCCTGGCTGATGCAGGTGCTGCAGGAGGTCCACGGGCTGCGCAAGCAGAGCGGCGCCCTGTACAGCGTGCTCAACGAGCTGTATTCCAATGCCCTGGAGCACGGCGTGCTGGGCCTCGACTCGGCGCTCAAGCGCGACGCCCAGGGTTTCGCTACCTATTACCAGGAGCGCAACCGGCGCTTGCAGGCCCTGGACAGCGGTCATATTCGCCTGAACCTGCGTGTGGAACCCTGGAAGGGAGGCGGGCGTCTCATTATTGATGTCGAAGACAGCGGTGACGGCTTCGATATGAGTAAATTGTCGGGAGCGCCTGCCGTAGAGCAGCGCTTGAGCGGTCGCGGACTGAACCTGGTACGCCGTTTGAGCCGCAATGCCGAATGGACCGATGGCGGTTGCCGGGCGCGCGTGGAGTTTGCCTGGGGTGCTCTGGCATAATCCCAGCCTTGATCAAGGAGTGAACAAGTGTCCGATACTCATGTTGACCGCAAGGTATTGAGCGACCTTCAGGATGTCATGGAGGATGGCTACATCAATCTGCTGGAAACCTTCCTCGCCGATTCCGAGGTGCGCATGCGCCAGCTCTACCAGGCACGCCATGCCGAGGAGCTGGGGCAGGCGGCGCACAGCTTCAAGGGCAGTGCCAGCAATATGGGTGCCCATCAGCTTGCCGAGTTGTGCCGGCAACTCGAAGAGCGGGTGAGCCAACACTCGCTGTTCGGCATCGAGCACCTGATCAACCAGATCCACCGCGAGTTCGGCGAGGTCCGCCAGGTCTTTCGCGATGAACGCAAGCGTGTGCAGGTCAGCTGATTTTTTTTGAAGTCGCGCCAGGATCTCAACCTGGCGCGACTTTTGCGTAGGCTTCGCTATTCGTGATGACGAGCTTTTGTAGCGGAGACCTTTTTCATGCCCGTCGCATCAAACCCATTGCTGCAATCCAGTGTCGCCGCGAAAAGCGTGCGGACCCAGAACAGCACCCAGGACAAAGCCTCGCAAGCCCTCAACGACAAGGGTTCGGACTTTTCCCAGGTCTATGCGCAGCAGTCCGCGGACAAGGCCGGCTCCAAGGTAGAAGCGCCTGCGCGGGAACGTGACGGCGTCGACAAATCGGCGGCAGGCAACGGCAAGACCGAGGCAANNGAGCACGGCAAGGTTGCCGATAGCGGCAATGAATTGCCTGACGAGCGCGATGCCCAGGCGGCCGTAGGCGACGATGCCGGTGATGGTGGCGAGAGCGGCGATGCCGCCAATGCCGATGCTCCGCCCCTCGACGCCAATCTGGTGGCGGGTCAACTGACCGATGCCCCGCAGGGTGCGCAGCTGCTCCAGGCCCAGGCC
>DQAA01000412.1:12473-14040 GCA_003523465.1 Pseudomonas sp. | reverse complement strand
CAGAACCTTGTGGGAGCCGGCGTTGCCGGCGATGAGGCCGGTACAGGCAACCCGGCTATCAGATCTGCATCGCCATCCCATCCACATTCATCGCCGCCTGGCGCAAGGCCTCGGAGCGGGTCGGGTGCGGGTGGCAGATCAGCGCGATGTCTTCTGCCGACGCGGCAAACTCCATCGCCACGCAGTACTCGCCAATCATCTCGCTGACGCTCGGGCCGACAAGGTGCACGCCCAGCACCTCATCGGTGTTGGCATCGGCGATCACCTTGGCGAAGCCTTCGGTCTCGTGGTTGATCTTGGCCCGGCTGTTGGCGAGGAAGGGGAACTTGCCGACCTTGTAGGCGCGGCCTTCGGCCTTCAATTGCTCCTCGGTCTTGCCCACGGTGGCCAACTCCGGCTTGGTGTAGATCACCCCGGGAATCAGGCCGTAGTTCACCTGGTGCGGTTTGCCGTGGATCAGCTCGATGCAGGCGATGCCTTCGTCTTCGGCCTTGTGCGCGAGCATCGGCCCGGAGGTGACGTCGCCGATCACCCAGACACCCGGCACGCTGGTGCGATGGCCCTGGTTCTCCAGCATGCCGCGCTTGTCGGTGTTCAGGCCGACGCTTTCCAGGCCCAGGCCCTGGGTGTAGGGGCGGCGGCCAATGGCGACCAGCACGTAATCCGCTTGCAGGGTCTGCGCTTCGCCGCCGGCGGCAGGTTCCAGGGTCAGGCTGACGCTGTCGGCCGACGGGGTCGCCTGGGTTACCTTGCTGCCCAGCTTGAAGCTCATGCCCTGCTTGGCCAGGGAGCGTTGCAGGGTCTTGGCGGTTTCTTCGTCGATGCCCGGGCAGATGCGGTCGAGGTATTCGATCACGGTCACTTCGGCGCCCAGGCGGCGCCATACCGAACCCAGTTCCAGGCCGATCACACCGGCGCCGATCACCACCAGGTGCTTGGGCACTTGCGGCAGCGACAGGGCGCCGGTGGAGTCGATGATGCGCTCGTTATCGATGGTCACGCCGGGCAGGGGCGTGGGCTCGGAGCCGGTGGCGATGACGATGTCCTTGGCCTGGTATTCGCTGACATTGCCCTGCGCGTCGCTGACCTTGACCTTGCCGACACCGTCCAGCGTGCCCCAGCCCTTGATCCAGTCGACCTTGTTCTTGCGAAAGAGGAACTCGATGCCCTTGGTCAGGCCGGTCACGCTTTCGTCCTTCTGCTTCATCATCTGCGCCAGGTTCAGGCTCGGCTTGACCTCGATCCCGAGGTGCCCAAGCTCGCCGCTGGCCGCCGCTTCATAGAGTTCCGACGCATGCAGCAGCGCCTTGGACGGCATGCAGCCGACATTCAGGCAGGTGCCGCCGAGGGTCGAGCGACCCTCCACGCAGGCCACGCTCATGCCCAGCTGGCCGGCGCGAATGGCGGCGTTGTAGCCGCCGGGACCGCCGCCGATGATGATAACGTCGTAGCTTTTCATTGTTGTGCTCCCGGATGAAGAATCGAGTGGCGCCAAGGTTAATCGGTCGAATCGCGAATTGTATACAATTTATCCCCGTTTATTGTTCAAAGCCGCCGTCCTGCGCTG
>DQAA01000412.1:0-12460 GCA_003523465.1 Pseudomonas sp. | reverse complement strand
TGAACTACCCTGTTTCCGTGACGTCCCACGTTATATATGAGGAGGCTCACTTCATGCTTGCGCAACTCTCGGTTCTGCAAAGCCTGCGTCTTCCGCTCCGTCTGCGCCTGTGGGACGGACATGAGTTCGATCTGGGCCCGCAACCCCAGGTCACCATCATGCTCAAGGACCCGAGCCTCATCACCCAGCTGACGCATCCAGGCCTGGACGAACTGGGCGCGGCCTTTGTGGAAGGCAAGCTGGAACTGGAAGGGACCATGAGCGAGGTCATCCGCCTGTGCGATGAACTCAGCGAAGCGCTGCTCAAGGACGAGGAGGACGTGCTGCCGGTGCGCAGCAAGCATGACAAGGCCACTGACGCGTCGGCCATTTCCTACCACTACGACCTGTCCAATGCCTTCTACCAGCTGTGGCTGGACCCGGACATGGCCTACTCCTGCGCCTACTTCAAGACCCCCGGCGACAGCCTCGAACAGGCCCAGCAGAACAAGTTCGATCACCTGTGCCGCAAGTTGCGCTTGCAGCGGGGCGACTATCTGCTGGATGTCGGTTGCGGCTGGGGCGGGCTGGCGCGGTTCGCCGCGCGGGAATACGGGGCCAAGGTGTTCGGCATCACCCTTAGCAAGGAGCAGCTCAAGCTGGGCCGCGAGCGGGTGGCGGCCGAGGGCCTGAAGAAACAGGTCGACCTGCAGATCCTCGATTACCGCGATCTTCCCCAGGACGGTCGTTTCGACAAGGTGGTGAGCGTCGGCATGTTCGAGCACGTCGGCCACGCCAACCTGGAGTTGTACAGCCAGCGTCTGTTTGGCGCGGTGCGCGAGGGTGGGCTGGTGATGAACCACGGCATCACCGCCAGGCACACCGATGGCCGTCCGGTGGGGCGCGGCGCCGGCAACTTCATCGAGCGTTATGTCTTTCCCCACGGCGAGCTGCCGCATATGTCGATGATCAGCGGCTTCCTCAGCGAGGCGGGGCTGGAAGTGGTCGACGTGGAAAGCCTGCGCCTGCACTACGCGCGGACCTTGAAGTTCTGGAGCGACAACCTCGAAGCCAATCTCGACAAGGCCGCCACCATGGTCCCGGAAAAGGCCCTGCGCATCTGGCGCCTGTACCTGGCCGGCTGTTCCTACGCGTTCTCCCGCGGCTGGATCAACCTGCACCAGATCCTTGCCGTCAAACCGAAGGCCGATGGCAGCCACGACTTGCCGCTGACCCGCGAAGATCTCTATCGCTGATCAGAGAATCGGTGAAATCAATCGCGCGATACGCATCCCGAGTTGTTGCAGGCGGTGGGTGTCGCGACTGTCCTCCGGGGTGATCTCCCGGGACTGTTCGAAGTCCTTGCTCAGCATCGCCTCCACCGTGGCGGCGAAGCCGGGGTCGATGGTCACCAGGGTGATTTCGAAGTTGAGACGGAACGAGCGGTTGTCGAGGTTGGCACTGCCAATGGCGGCGACATCATCGTCCACCAGCATGACCTTCTGGTGCAGGAAACCTGGCTGGTAGCGGAACATCCGCACCCCGGCGCGGACCGCTTCGAAGGCGAACAGGCTGGAGGCGGCGTAGACGATGCGGTGGTCGGGGCGTGATGGAATCAGGATGCGTACATCCACACCGCGCATCACCGCCAGGCGCAACGAGGCGAATACCGCTTCATCCGGGATGAAGTACGGGCTGGTTATCCACACCCTGTGCTGGGCCGCCTGGATGGCATCGACGAAGAACAGCGAGCAGGTTTCCTGCGGGTCCGCCGGACCGCTGGCGAGGACCTGACAGAGCACGCCGTTGTCGGGGTAGGTTTCCGGAAGAATCAACGGTGGCAATTTCCGTGCGGCCCAGTACCAATCCTCGGCGAAGGACTCCTGGAGACAGGCCAGCACCGGCCCTGTCACCTGCACATGGGTATCGCGCCAGGGGGACAGCGGCGGCTTGCTCCCAAGGTATTCGTCGCCGACGTTGTGCCCGCCGAGAAAACCTTGAACGCCGTCCACCACGACGATCTTGCGGTGGTTGCGGAAGTTGACCTGGAAGCGGTTGAACCAGCCGCGCTTGGTGGCAAAGGCGCGGATCTCCACGCCACCTTCGCGCAGGCTCTGGCTGTAGCGGGCGGGCAGGGCGTGGCTGCCGACGCCGTCGTAGAGCACATAGACCTTCACCCCGGCGGCGGCCTTTTTCAGCAGCAGGGCGTGAAGCCGGCGGCCGAGTTCATCGTCATGAATGATGAAGAACTGCACCAGGACGGTATCGCGGGCCTGCTCGATGGCCTGGAAGATGGCCTCGAAGGTGGCGGTGCCATCGACCAGCAGGCGTACCCGGTTGTTCGCCAGGCAGGGCATGCGCCCGAGCTTGGGCAGGGCACGAAGTCCGGCATAGGCGGGGGAGTTGCTGGCGGCCAGGGCTTCTTCGACCCAGGGGCGCCAGTTCAGGTCGGCCATGGCCACGTGCATTTCCTGGTTGGCCTGGCGGCGGGCCTGGATATAAGCGTCGAAGGTGCGGCTGCCGAAAACCAGATAGGGGATCAGGGTCAGGTAGGGAATGAACAGCAGCGACAGGGCCCAGGCGATCGAGCCTTGGGCGGTGCGCACGGTGAACACCGCATGCAGGGCGGCGACCGCACCGATGAAGTGGGTTGCACCTATCAGGTACGCGAAGAACTGGGGGCTGTGGTAATCCATACACGTCCTGTGCCGTCCGCCGAACAGTTCACTAACAGAGCATGTTCCGTGCGGGTCTTGCAACCCGATGGGGTTTTTGACGTCTAATCCCACGTCCGGCATTGGGCCGGAACTTTCAGGAGTCACTAGATGAATATTCGTGTGTCGGCGCTGGCGCTGCTGGTTGGCCTGTCGAGTCCGCTGGTCCAGGCGCAGATGCTGCAACCCGGCTTGTGGGAACTGACCACCAGCAATATGCAGGTCGATGGCAAACCGCTGCCGGACATGGAGTTCATGCTCGGCCAGCTCAAGAACCTGCCGCCCGAGCAGCGCGCGATGATGGAAGGCGTGCTCGCCAAGCAGGGCATCAGTGTCGCCGGCAAGGGCGTGCGTTCATGCCTGACTCCGGAGCAGGTGAAGACCGATGACATCCCGCTGCAGGACCCACAGTCGGGCTGCACCCAGCGCATCACCGATCGCAACGGCAAGACCTGGAATTTCGAGTTCAGCTGTCCCAAGGCCCAGGGCACTGGCCAGGCGCAGTTCCTCAGTGATCGGGAATTCCTTACCAAGGTGCAGGGCACCTTCAATGCCTCGGGGGTTCAGCAGCAAGGCAGCATGAACACCCGGGCAGTTTGGCTCGGTGCTGATTGTGGAACGGTCAAGCCGCGCAGCTAGAACTCGTTTTGCAGCGCCTTGTAGCCCTTCACCAGATCGATGTTGGTGTGGGCTACGTCTTCGGAAAACTCCGAAGCGCTGATGCTGACCGGCGGGAACTGGGCGAGGTCGGTGAGCGGGCCAATGCGGGTGGTGGAAGGGACGTAGAAGTTTTCCGGCAGGTCGCGGCCATCCACCACCGAGTTGTGCCGCACCACGCTGCCGTTGCCGACCACGCAGTTGAACAGCACGCTGTTGAAGCCGATGAACACCCGGTCGCCCACTACGCAGGGACCATGCACGATGGAGCGATGGGCGATGGAGCTGAATTCGCCGATGGTCACTGCAGCGCCTGACTTGGAATGGATCACCACGCCATCCTGGATGTTCGAGTTGCAGCCAATGGTGATCGGCTGCATCGAACCGCTGTCGTCCACTTCATCGGCGCGGATCACGGCATAGGGGCCGACGAACACATTTTCGCCAATCACCACCTTCCCGCAGATGATCGCGGTGTGGTCGATGTAGGCGGATTCGGCAATCACCGGCAGGTCGCCGGTCGGGTTCTTGCGGATCATCGAGGTCTCTCCGTTCGGTTACCAGTTCCACTGGCTTTGCGCGACAGCGTCATGGGCATGCAGGCTTTCTGCGTGTTCCACACGCAGGTGGAAGCCAGCCACCTCAGGCAGGTGTCGCAATGCCAGGTGCAGGCGCCGCGCGGCGTCCTCGCAGAACATCAGGTTCTGCCCGTTGGCCAGGGCGAACGCCTGTTCGTCGGCGCGCTTCACTGCCGTTTGTACGGCGGTGCCCAAGGCGGCTTCGGCCTGATCGATCAATTCCCGAATCGGTAGCTCATTGCAGTCCTGCTTCAAGCGTATCCGCAGTTTCGCGGTGCTGCGCTGGCTATGGGGCGTTGCGACGATACCTTGCGGGCTGCCGAGCCAGCTGAGGATGTCTTCGTGGGTCAGCTTGCGATTGCCGAAGTCGGTCAGGAATTGCTGCTGAATCAACTGCCTGGCGAGCGCGGCAGAGCAAGGGCAGGTCGAGGAATAGACCACATCGGTGGATAGTTCCACGTGGAACATTTCGTCGGAGAGTCGAGCTTCGATGACCAACGGATATCGTTTGTGCCCGGATTCCGAACTCACCAACGCAGGCCGTTCCAGCATCAGGTCGAAGCGAAGGGTGAGGTGGGCGCGGGTGGAGAGACCGTTATGGCTGTCGAGAAATTGCCGTAGAACACGGCCAATGAGCGCCACCGACAGCGCTTCATCCTTGAATGCCGCAAGCGCCAAGTACAGGCGCGACATGTGAATACCGCGAGAGGTGCCGTCGGCCAGATCGACGCCGGCATCAGCCGTGGCTTGAAGGGACTGTTGGTCAATACGGATCGGCAGGGCGATACCGCACATGCCAACCCAATCCAGGGGCAAGGACTGTCCGCTGGCCTGGGCAGCAATATCGGGGAGGGTCAGGGCGGTCATGTTGCGAACCATCAGCGAGAAAGTTGCAATACGTTACATTATAACGATTCAGTTGCCAGCACTTTTTCCATCGCCCTACTGACAACCGCTCAACCGGTTGCAGCGAAGGTTGAAACGTTGACCGCTGGAACTGGATACGCGGTTGATCGTGGTCCAGCCCACCTTGCGACTGTAACCCACCCAGGCTTCGCCATCGCTGGCGATGCCGGTATAGAAATTCAACTGGCCATAGCGGCTATTGGTTTGCGCCCAACGTCGAGCGCTTGGGGCGTCGTAACCCCGCAGGTAAATGGTCGTCCCTTGGGTTTGCACGCTGTAGTAACTGCCCTGGCGATCCGCGCAGGCCAGCAGATTGGCGCTGCGCGTGCAGTGGGCAAGGTCGGTACGGGGCATGGCCTGGGCGCTACCGATGGCACACAGCAAGGTTATCCACAGTCCTCGGTTCAACAACGTCATGAATATCCTCGAACGCACAAGCGGCGGATAAGTGGTTGGTAAAGTTGCATTGTTATAATGTAGCATTTTGAAATGCATCGCTCGAATGCACTTTGCCGCCCTGATGAGGAACCGCGCCATGTCCGATCGTCTTCCCGTAACCGTGCTGTCCGGCTTCCTTGGTGCCGGCAAGAGCACGGTGCTCAACCATGTGCTGCGTAATCGCGACAACCTGCGGGTCGCGGTCATCGTCAACGACATGAGCGTGATCAATATCGATGCCACCGAAGTGCAGCGCAACGTCAGCCTCAACCGCACCGAAGAAAAGCTGGTGGAGATGAGCAACGGTTGTATCTGCTGCACCCTGCGCGAGGACCTGCTGGAAGAAGTCGGCCGTCTCGCCGCCGAAGGCCGTTTCGATTACCTGTTGATCGAATCCACCGGCATCGCCGAGCCGCTGCCCGTGGCCGAGACGTTCACCTTCCGCGACGACCAGGGCCGCAGCCTGGCCGAGATGGCGCGGCTCGACACCATGGTCACCGTGGTCGACGGCCTGAATTTCCTGCGTGACTACCAGGCCGCCGACAGCCTCGCTTCCCGCGGCGAAACCCTTGGCGAAGACGACGAACGCTCCATCAGCGACCTGCTGATCGACCAGGTGGAGTTCGCCGACGTCATCCTCGTGAGCAAGATCGACCTGATCAGCAGTCACGAACGCGACGAACTCAGCGCCATCCTTCGCCGCCTCAACGCCCACGCTCGCATCGTGCCGATGGTCATGGGCCAGGTGGATCTGAAGCAGATTCTCGATACCGGCCTCTTCGACTTCGAACGTGCCGCCAGTGCGCCCGGCTGGTTGCAGGAACTGCGCGGGGAGCACGTTCCGGAAACCGAGGAGTACGGCATTGCCGCCAGTGTCTGGCAGGCCCGCCGGCCCCTGCACCCGCAGCGCTTCTTCGACTTTATCCACAGGCCGTGGGAGAACGGGCGGCTGCTGCGTTCCAAGGGCTTCTTCTGGCTCGCCAGCAAATACCAGGAAGCCGGAAGCTGGTCCCAGGCTGGCGGCATGATGCGTCATGGTTTCGCCGGACGCTGGTGGCGCTTCGTGCCCAAGGCCCAATGGCCGGAAGATCCACAGAGCACCGCAGCCATCCTCCAGCACTGGGACCCGGAATGCGGCGACTGCCGTCAGGAACTGGTGTTCATCGGCCAGCACCTCGACGTGTCGCGCCTGCATGCCGAACTCGATGCCTGCCTGCTGAACGACGAAGAGATGGCCCTGGGCGCCCCCAACTGGCTGCGCCTGCCGGACCCGTTCGGCCCTTGGTATGACGAAGAGGAGGTGGCGTGATGTTGCTCGCCGAGTCGCTGGTACCGGTGCGCCAGGCCTTTGGTGAAACGCCGGAGGTGCTGACGCAAGCACTGCAGGATGGCGTCAACCTGGCGGTCTGGCAGCGTCGGCTGCCAGCGCACATCGAGGACTTCGCCCGCCTGCTGCTGTCGCTGAACGAGCCGCTGGCCGATGCCCGCACCCTGGAGATCGGCAAGGACGGCGAAGTTCCAGTGCTCGACGGCATTGCCCGCGCCTACGCCGACCTGGCCGGGTACGAGGGCTTTATCGCCGACCTCAGCTGGCTGGTGGGCGCCTACGCCTGCCTGCTCGACGCCCGCAGCGTGGGCTTGCGCCTGCGGGTGCTGGAGAACGCCATGTGCCCGCGTTTCCATGTCGACCACGTGCCGCTGCGGCTGATCACCACCTACGCTGGCCCGGCCAGCGAATGGCTGGAGGAGGGCGTGGTCAACCGTCGCCGGTTGGCCCAGGAGGACGTCGATCCGGCGCACATCCAGCGTCTGGCCTGCGGTGATGTGGCGCTGCTCAAGGGCGAGAAATGGCTGGGCAACGAGGGTGCCGGGCTGGTGCATCGCTCGCCCTCGCCGCTCAACGGCGAGCGCCGGTTGATCCTGACCCTTGACTGGCTGGCCTGAGCCCGGAGCATAGTGACGAAGATTCCCAGGCCGAACGACTCCTTATGCTGCAGAACATTCCGACCCATCTGATTGCCGGCCCCCTCGGCGCCGGCAAGACCAGCCTGATCCGCCACCTGCTCGGCCAGCGCCCGGCCAATGAGCGGTGGGCCGTGCTTATCAACGAGTTCGGCCAGATCGGCCTCGATGCGGCCCTGCTCAGCACCGATGACGACGGGGTCAGCATGGGCGAGGTGGCTGGCGGCTGCTTGTGCTGCGTGAATGGTGCGCCGTTCCAGGTCGGGTTGGGCCGCCTGCTGCGAAAGGCGCGGCCGGATCGGCTGTTTATCGAACCGTCTGGCCTGGGTCACCCGGCGCAACTGCTGGCGCAGCTACAGTCCCCGCCCTGGACCGGTGTACTTGCCGTACAGCCTGCCGTGCTGGTGCTGGATGCACTGGCCCTTGCGGCAGGTAACGCATTGCCGGACGCCCAGCAACAAGCGTTGGACAGCGCTGGCCTGCTGGTCATGAACAAGGCATCCGCTGTGGATGAAGAAAAACGACTGTGGATAACTTCGCGCCTGCCTGAGGCGCCTCTACTTTGGGTCGATCACGGTCGGATTTCACTGGCAGATCTTCCTGTATCCACTCAACCGCCAGTGGATAAGTCTCCTGTGGATAACATTGTTTCCGAACAGAAAACGCCGATTTCGGCCCTGTGGACAGATCCACAACGCCCGTTATGCAGTTATCAACAGGCCCCCGAGGGCTGGAGCATTGGCTGGCGATTTCATCCACAGCAACGCCTCGATAACGCTCTAGTGCGGGGTTTTCTGGAACATCTGGAATGGCGCCGGGCCAAGATGGTTATCCACACGGCGCAGGGCTGGCGCTCGGCCAATGCCCTGGCCGGGCAAGCGTGGGACTGGGAGGAGAGCGCCTGGCGGCGAGATTCGCGGGTCGAGCTGATTTTCGACAAGGCCCAGGATCCTGCGGCACTGGAGCGAGACCTGCTGGCGTGCCGCCTGCCGCTGGATCACTGACGCCAGCGGTTGTGTTCCTGGCGCCACTGTTTCATTTCGATCACGTTGTCGCCGTGCGCCGGCGTCTTGATTTCGAAGGGGTAGGGCGCCAGTTCGATCTGCACGCTGTGGGCGCCGAACTGGGTAACGGTGCCCGGATGACGCTGCTCGCCGGTCACGGTGAATTCGAAGTTGTAGATCCGGGCCAGGCGCTTGCGGCCATTGGCGTCGCGCACGAAAGCGATCTTCTTCAGCGCGACGGCACCGTCGAGCAGTTCGAGATCGAGCTTGGCGCAATGCTGCTTGACCCGCTCCAGGGCTTTTTCCCGCAATCCATGGTTGTGCCAGAGCCAGGCGCCCGCCGTGGCCAGGACCATCAACACCAGGATGTTTTCGAGGGTAACCATCTACGCATGCTCCAACGAGGTGTGCCAGCTTAACTGCCACCACGGCCTGTCGTACAGGTGGCATTTGGCGCCATACTGCGCGCCCTGTTTGTCATTCCCTGGTTTGGACGTCCCGCATGAAACGCACACCGCACCTGCTTGCGATCCAGTCTCACGTCGTGTTTGGCCACGCCGGCAACAGTGCTGCAGTGTTTCCCATGCAGCGGGTCGGGGTGAATGTCTGGCCACTCAATACCGTGCAGTTTTCCAACCACACTCAGTATGGCCACTGGAGTGGCGAAGTGCTTGCTCCGGCGCAAATTCCCGCGTTGGTGGAAGGGATTAGCAATATCGGTGAGTTGGGCAATTGCGACGCAGTTCTATCCGGCTACCTTGGCAGCGCCGAGCAGGGCCGGGCGATTCTCGCCGTCGTGCAGCGGGTCAAGCAGGCCAACCCGCGGGCGCTGTACCTGTGCGACCCGGTGATGGGGCATCCGGAGAAGGGCTGTATCGTGCCGCTGGAGGTCAGTGAATTCCTGCTGGAAGAAGCGGTGGCGGCGGCGGACCTGTTGTGTCCGAACCAGCTGGAACTGGACAGCTTCGCCGGCCGTCGCGCGCAGTCGCTGGAGGAGTGCGTCGGCATGGCCCGGGAGCTGCTGGTGCGCGGGCCGAAGATGGTACTGGTGAAGCACCTGGCCTATGCCGGCAAGAACCCCGACGACTTCGAGATGCTGCTGGTAACGGCGCAAGGCAGCTGGCATCTGCGCCGCCCGCTGCTGGCCTNNTTCCCGCGCCAGCCGGTGGGCGTTGGCGATCTCACTTCCGGTTTGTTCCTCGCCCGGTTGCTGCTTGGCGATGAGCCGGTTGCCGCGTTCGAGTTCACGGCGGCGGCGGTGCATGAGGTGCTGCTGGAGACCCAGGCCTGCGGTAGCTATGAGCTGGAAGTGGTGCGCTCGCAGGACCGGATCGTGCACCCGCGGCTGCGCTTCGAAGCCCACAAACTCTGAACGCCACGGACTTCCTTTGTTGCTAATGGCCTCATCGCCGGCAACGNNGCCGGCTCCCACAAGGTCCTGAGCCAGCCGCAAAATTCGTGTTCGCCGCAGACCGTGTGGGAGCTGG
Source organism: Pseudomonas sp. (assembly GCA_003523465.1). Classification (GTDB taxonomy): domain Bacteria; phylum Pseudomonadota; class Gammaproteobacteria; order Pseudomonadales; family Pseudomonadaceae; genus Aquipseudomonas. The sequence goes on along the minus strand of DQAA01000412.1, from coordinate 2,735 downwards.
CGTGGCCAGCGATGAGGCCGTTAGCAATCAGATCGTGTCGGTCTCGGTCTTCAGTTCCTGGTAGCGCTTCTCCAGCTCCTGCCGGATCAACCGCCGCTGCTTGCCCTGCAAGAAGCGGCGTTTTTCTTCGCTGCTCTGCGGCTGGCGCGGTGGAACCGGCACCGGCTTGCGGTCGTCATCCACTGCCACCATGGTGAAGAAGCAGCTGTTGCTGTGACGCACCGAGCGTTCGCGGATGTTCTCGGTCACCACCTTGATCCCCACCTCCATCGAGGTGTTGCCGGTGTAGTTGACCGAAGCGAGGAAAGTCACCAGTTCGCCGACATGCACCGGCTCGCGGAACACCACCTGGTCCACCGACAGGGTCACCACGTAGCGACCGGCATAACGGCTGGCGCAGGCATACGCCACTTCATCGAGATACTTGAGCAGGGTGCCGCCGTGGACGTTGCCGGAGAAGTTGGCCATGTCCGGGGTCATCAGGACGGTCATCGACAGCTGGGCGTTTCCAGGTTCCATAGTGTGCTCACGGTAGATTGCGCTGAGGCGGGGCGGCGCGATGCTCGCGCTTCTTCCCCATGTGGATTGCCATCTTGAAACGGGACGCTGACAGTTCGCCTGTCGTCACGTGGTTCACGCCATTCGCGGCGAGGAAAGTGCCGATCTGTTTCTACATATTGCATGACCATTCTGCACGCGACGGCGATGTTAACCTGCGGGCACGGCCCTGAAACGAGGCCGTTTCCTACATTTAAATCAGAAATTTCCGCGGCTCAATCAGACCTGACGATTGGGCTGCGCTTTTGTCTTCGTCGTGGAGTAAGGAGCGTCCCGCCGTGCATGCCATCAGCTTTATCCAGGATCTGGCGGTGATCATGCTGGTTGCCGGTGTGGTCACCATTCTCTTCCACCGCCTCAAGCAGCCCGTGGTGCTCGGCTACATCGTCGCGGGTTTCATCATCGGCCCGCACACCCCGCCGTTCGGCCTTATCCATGACGAAGACACCATCAAGACCCTCGCCGAGCTCGGGGTGATCTTCCTGATGTTCTGCCTGGGCCTGGAATTCAGCCTGGGCAAGCTGTTCAAGGTGGGGGCGACGGCATTCATCGCGGCCTTCCTGGAAATCGTCCTGATGATCTGGATCGGCTTCGAGATCGGCCGCTGGTTTGGCTGGAGCACCATGGATTCGCTGTTCCTCGGCGCGATCCTGGCGATTTCCTCGACCACCATCATCGTCAAGGCGCTCAACGACCTGAAGATGAAGAACGAGCGCTTCGCCCAGTTGATCTTCGGCGTGCTGATCGTCGAGGACATCCTCGGCATCGGCATCATCGCGCTGTTGTCCGGTATCGCCGTCAGCGGCTCGGTCAGCTCCGGCGAGGTCTTCTCCACGGTCGGCAAGCTGTCGCTGTTCATGATCGTCGCGCTGGTGGTGGGTATCCTCCTGGTCCCGCGGCTGCTGGCCTACGTGGCCAAGTTCGAAAGCAACGAGATGCTGCTGATCACCGTGCTCGGCTTGTGTTTCGGCTTCTGCCTGCTGGTGGTCAAGCTGGAATACAGCATGGTCCTGGGGGCCTTCCTGATCGGCGCGATCATGGCCGAATCGCGCCAGCTGGTTAAGATCGAGCGGCTGATCGAGCCGGTACGGGACATGTTCAGCGCGATCTTCTTCGTCGCCATCGGCCTGATGATCGATCCGGGCGTGCTGGTCGAATACATCTGGCCGATCGTGGTGATCACCATCGCCGTGGTGCTGGGCAAGATGCTCTCCTGCGGCATGGGTGCATTCATCGCCGGCAATGACGGACGCACCTCGCTGCGGGTCGGGATGGGGCTTTCGCAGATTGGCGAATTCTCCTTCATCATCGCCGCCCTGGGCATGACCCTGCAGGTCACCAGCGACTTCCTCTATCCGGTGGCGGTGGCCGTCTCTGCCATCACCACCTTGCTCACCCCGTATCTGATCCGCGCCGCCGATCCGTTGTCGATGAAGCTGGCCAAGGTGGTGCCCAGCCGCCTGGCGCGGGTGTTGTCGCTGTATGGCGAGTGGCTGCGCAGCATCCAGCCGCAGGGCGAGGGGGCGATGCTGGCCTCGATGATCCGGCGCATCCTGTTGCAGGTCGGGGTCAACCTGGCGCTGGTGGTGGCCATCTTCTTCAGCGGCGGTTACTTCGCGGCGCAGATCGGCGCCTACCTGAGCGACTGGATCGCCGATGTCGGCCAGCAGAAAGCGCTGATCTGGGGCCTGGCGCTGTTGCTGTCGCTGCCGTTCCTGATCGCCGCGTACCGCAAGCTCAAGGCGCTGTCGATGCTCCTGGCGGAGATGGGCGTCAAGCCGGAAATGGCCGGGCGCCATACCCAGCGGGTACGTCGGGTGATTGCCGAGGTGATTCCGCTGATCTCGCTGCTGGTGATCTTCCTGCTGCTGTCGGCACTGTCGGCGAGCATCCTGCCGACCAGCGAGCTGCTGCTGCTGATCGCGGTGGTCGCGGCCGGTGTAGTGGCGCTGCTATGGCGCTGGTTTATCCGGGTCCATACCAAGATGCAGATCGCGTTGCTGGAAACCCTGGAAAACCAGAAGGAACATCACCACTGAGGCGTGCAGTCCAGGGGCTTGTGGCGCCACTGCGCCCAGGCCTCGATCCAGCCGTCGGCGTGGTCGACGCCCGGTAGCCGGACGACCTCCACGCAATCCGCCGGGCCGAGGGTGCGGCGGTAGTGCTGGTAGAGGATC
>DQAA01000599.1 GCA_003523465.1 Pseudomonas sp. | reverse complement strand
GGCCGTAGTCGAACCCGCCCGAGCCCGCCGCACTGGCGGCCCCCGAGGCGCCAGAAGAGGCAGCGCCCGCACCACCACCGAACCATGCGCCCAATGCCGTGCCAGCGATGCTGGAAAGCAAGCCGGAGGCTGCCTGCCGGGTGGCAATCCGCGCCATGTCCGCAAGGATCGATTTGGTGAAGTCCGAGAACGAGAACTTGCCGGTCATGGCGAAGTTCACGACAGCGTCCTCCATGCTGGTGAAGGCACTGGTGAACAGCGACTTTGTTTGCCCTGCAACATCGCGGGCCTGGTCCAGGTAATTCTGGAACGCCGACGATGCCCCTTTGCGCCAGTCGCCCTGCGCGGCCGTCATTGCGTCGTAGTTGGCGATGGTGGTGTCCTGCAGATCCCGCTCGGTCTTGGCCAGGCCCGCAAGCTTCTGGTTGTACTCGTCGAGGCTCATGCCCCGGGAGCCATCGCCATACTGGTTGGCCAGGTCCAGGCGCTGCTGGTTCATGCGGTCGGTGATGCCGTTCTGCTGGTCCTGCAATCCGCGCTGGCGATCGCCCAAGCCGAGGCCGTCAGCGGCGCGCCGGCCTTGCAACTGCAAGGTTTTGACCTGCTGGTCGAGCGCGTCGGTGTAGGTCTGGACTGCCCTGGCCTGCTTGGCTAGCCTGCCCTGCTCATTGGTGGCCAGCACGGACAACTCGGAATCGGCATCCTTCTGTGCCTTGGCCATGGCAGTTCGCGCATCAGCGATCTTCTGGTCCAGCTGGATCCGCTGCTGGGCGCTGGTGCCCTGGCGTCCCTTGGCCTCCTCAAGCGCCTTGATCTCGGCCTCGTAGGCGTTGGCGACCTCAGCCCTCTCCTGCTCGATGATCGCGGCGCGCTGAGCTGCATAGGACTCCTGCGAGATCAGGCCAGCCTTCTGCGCGGCATCCAGTTCCTTCTGGTGGTTCTTGTACTCGGCCAGGATGGAGTTCAGCGCGTTCTTCTGGTCGTTGAAGCCAGAGAGGTCGACGGGAGTGGTACGTCCTGCTGGGTCCTTGAACTGCTTGGCGATGTCAGCCTCGACCCGTGCGATCCGCTCCGGTTTCAGACGCTCATCGTTTGGGTTCTTTTCCCTGATGTCCTCGAGTGACTTGCGGTACCCCTTGAGCTTGTCGGCGCGCTTTTCCGCATTTGTCCATGCGGACTTCTCCAAGGCATCGACCTTGCCGATGGCGACAATCGCCGCCTGCTGCTGTTGAGCATCCAGCGCGCGGGCGCTGGCTATCGCAGCAAGCGTGTCCCTCTGCTGAATCAGGCCCTTCAGCTCAAGGCTCGCATTAGTCAGCTTCTTCTGAGCATCAGTGTCGTCCTTGTCAGCATTTACAGCGCTCTGCGCTGCGGCCACCTGGCGCTGCAGGTCGACGATCCGACTTGCGATGTCCTGATCACGGCCAACGTCCTTCAGCGCGTCGACTGTGGCGGATACCTCGCCCTTCAACGCCTTCCAGCCTCGCTCCCAGAGCGACAGATTCTCGGTAACCTCGCTACTTCGGCTCTTGATGGTATCGACGTAGGTGTCTGTGAGCAGCTTGGCCGCACCTATGGTGTCGCCCTGCTCCTTCAACGCGACAATTTGCGAGTAGGTCGCAGCAGTAAGGAAGTTGTACTGCTCGTTGAGCTCCTTGGCAGCAGCCACCGGGTCCTTCCCGATCTTCACGNNCGAGCGCCACTCCAGGGCAGCCTCGGTGATTTCGACAAAGCTGCTGGAGGCGACCTTGCCGCTACCGGCCAGCTGCGTGAGCACCTCTGCTGCAGCGCCAGTGCTGCCGACAGTGGCCGCTACCTCGCGGGCCATGCCGGAAAGCCGGTCCGACGTTGTGCCGACGGCGTTGCCGGTGGTGATCAGCGCCTTCTCGAACCTGACCGCCTCTTCGCTGCCCGAGTAGTAGGCATAGCCGAGTACACCCACCGCTGCTGCTGCCACGGTGAAGGGGTTCACCAGGCCCATGATATAGCCGCCCAAGGCCTGGACGGCCGGACCTACGCCCCCGAACATGTCCTTGAGCTGGCCGCCTTGCTGGAGCAGCACGGTCAGCGGGGCCTGGCCGCCCTGGAGGGATACAACGATGTCAGTGAACTGCGCCGGCACACCGCGCAGGGCTGCAGCGGTGGCCTTCGCCGTCATGCCGGTCTTGTTCAGCGCGGTATCCGCACCGCCAAGGGCAGTGCGAGCCTGGTCGATCTTCGCCTGGTACTCGCCGAACGTCTGCGCATCGAGCGCGCCGCTTGTGCGGAAGCCCTTCAGCTTCTGCTCCATCTGATCCAGCCGGCTCATCGCCGAGACGGTCGGATCGATCTTACCCAGCAGTTCCTCAAGAGCCTGCCCTTCGTCCCTGTGGGCGCCGGCCGTCTTCTTCGCCGCATCAGCCAGGCGTTCTTCGGTGGCGAGAATGGCCTGGGCGCGACTGTTGATCGCCGCCTGGCGGTTGGCGTTATCCGAGAGCACGCCATTCGCCTGGGCGGTGACTTCTGCGGTCTGGGCGGTTGCCCGGTTCAGCGTCTGTACGTACTCGCTAGCCTCCATCGAAGCTCTGGCCACGGCCAGAATCCGAGCCTGCTGCTCGTCGGCAGATTCAGCTGCACGCCGGCCAGCCTGCGCGCCGGCATCTGTAGCACTGGTCAGCGCCTCCTGGACCTTTCCAGCCTGCGTCGCTTCGCTTCGGAAAGCCTGCATGTTCGCTGCGGCGCTGCTGAAGGCCGTAGAAGCGCTGGTAACGGCGCGCCCCACGGTAGCCATCTGCTGCGCCAGCTCGGACTGCTTGGCGTTGAGCGCCTGCAATTCCTGCACGATCTGCCGAGTGTCGCCCTGCAGACTGCCCAATGCAGACTCCCAGGCCCTCCCCGTCTTGCCTGCCGACTCCTCGCTACGTTTGCCGGCATCGGTCAGTTGGTCGAGGTTGTCCTTGGCCTCTACGGCATCCCCGGAGTCGACCTGAAGACCGAGAGAGGCAATGGTAGTCATGATCTACTCCATCGATTCGGCCATGACGGCCAAGGCCTCGACCTCCATGACGCGGAGATCGGGAAAAATGTCAGTGAGGTCGCGGCGCTTGATGCCGAGCATCGAGGCGGTAGGCGCTATGGCGGTGTAGTCGAGCCCGGAGGGGCCGCCCTGCCCGAGGCGCCATTGGGTGCCCATGGCGTCGAACAGGCGGAAGGCTGGCCAGGCATCCGGCCAGACCTCCACCAGCTCATCTTCGATATCGTCCAGGGTCAGGCCCAAAGCAGCCAGTTGTTCGGCTGACGGGCCGCGCTCGTAGCAGGCTCGGGCCGCCGCCCTCAGTTTCCCAGGCGGGCCGGGTTGTAGGCAGCCTGGAATGCGTCGATGACCGCTTTCGGAGCACCGGTGCAGGTGCGAACCAACGCAGCGATCGCCTCGTCGCTGAACTCGTCCTCCAGCTCCCAGCCGATGACGATTTCCTTCAACTGCTCAGCCTGCAGCTCGATCTCGCCGGCGGTAACCTGCTCCCAGCTGGCGCCGGTTTCCTTGGTCTTCTCGGCCCAGGCATCCCGGGCCTTGTTCCAGCGGTCGAACATTCCTGCCAACTCCACCCGGTCCATGTAGCGAAACCGGAAGTCCACTGCTACAGAACCACCACCGATGCGAGGCAGCAGGACTTCGCCGGTAAAGGTCGGGTCCTGCGCGATCTTGATCTTCGCCATATCGCCTCCTTAAGCGCCAGCCATGTAGCGAACGGGACGCCCCGACAGCGCGATGCTGATGGTGCGGGTCATGAGCTGGTTGCGTTCCATGGTCGGGGTGCTGGTGATGCTCACATACCCTGGGTAGAGGATCTGGTCGCCCCCCGGCAGCTTCAGGCGCACCACGGTCAGCTCCTTGCTGTCGCCGTAGGCTTCGACCAAGGCCACATAGGCCGCGCTGGGCTGGTCCTCGACGGTGATCAACAGCGTGATCGGGTTGCGGTTGGTGGGGAACTGGCGGTCGTCATCGTCTTCCAGGTAACCGACGGTCAGGTACTGCTGCTCGCCGCCGGAGGATGCGAACGAAGTGACTTTGGAGATCTGCGCCCAGGACGAAACCGGAAGCACCGAGCCCAGCCCTGCGCCCGGCGTGAATTTGTCGGCGTTGGTGGTGCTCAGCCCGCCCAGCGAGAAGGTGTCAGCTGCCACGTTGGCGGCACGCACGGCACGGTCGGCGATAAGGGCCCAGCCGGAGTTCACCAGCAGGATGTCGCCGTTCTCGATGTCATGGTTGGCAGCGGTGGCGACGGGAGGTGCAGCGTTGGTCAGCGCAGTGAAGGCGACGGCAGCGCCGAGCGCCGCGGCGATCTCCAGCACAGAGCCGTTCGGCAGCGGAAATTTTGCAGCCATGGAGTGGTTCCTCGTTGTTGCCCGCCGGGCGGCGGGTGGTTACGCCCCAGCGGGCGGTTGGTCTGCCACACCCTGGTAGGTGAAGCTTGTCGGGACCGTGTAGCTCGCCGACTCGGTGATGGTTGGGCCCTGTTCAACGGGTTCGGTGATCAGGCCTTCAAAGCCGTTGCGGCTGAGGGGTGAATCGGCCCGGAACAGGCTGGTCAGTTCCTCGACCAGCTCCTCGGCAGTGGCCAGGGCCTGACCTGCCGGGCAGATGATGCTGACCTGGTAGATACCGGCGTACTCGTAGGCCTCGCCGCCGAGGTAGCGGCAGGTAGTACCTGCCGGCAGTTGGAAAGCACGGAGGTAGGTTTCACCGGGCTGCGCCTCGAAACCTTGTTCGAAACTGGCGACCCGGATCGGGCGCGCAGCCGCCCATGCCGCCAGTTCGATTTCGATGGCCTGGCGGGCTCGTGCATGGCTCATACGCGGTTGTTCCTGGTGGCCTCGTCGACGATGCGCCGGAAGTTGGCGAGGGTCACCCGCACCATGCCGCCTGGGGCTTGGGTGGAGTGGCCGTATTCCAGCGGCACCGCGTAAGGCAGGTTGTTCACGATGTAGGCGGTCTGGCCGATGGTGAGCGCCTGGACCTGGGCTATGAGGTCGGCGAGCGTTTCGTTGCCAGAGGGGTCGATCCGATCAAGCTCGGCAATTGCCGGTGAGTCGATGGAGAACTGCCAGTTGCCGCGGAAGCGGCCACCGACATATCCCTGCCCCGCTACCAGCCCGTTCACGGCGTAGTTCTGCACACGCTCGGTCTTGGTCAGCGGCTTGGCGTACTTCACGCCCCTGCGCAGCTTCCCGGCCTTGGTGAAGTTGTCCTGGTTCAGATTGATCAGGGTGTTCCGAACAGCCACCTTGAAGTCGTAATCGTCGGCAGCGCGAGTGGCCTTGGCGCGGTGGGCCACGTTGGCCGCCCACAACTCCAGATTGCCAACCGGGGACATGCGAATGACGCTACTGCCGATCTCGATCACGATTTCGCGGAAGGTGGCATCAAGCGCTTGCTCGGCCTGCTCGGCGAAAGCACGAATGCTGTCGGCGAACCCGCCCTGCAGGCCACCGTATCGGTTGGTCATATGGGAACCGCGGGGCATGGTCACTTCCTCAGCTGGATCGTCCAGGTAGCCTTGGCCGGATCCTCGGATACGTTGATCGCTCGATAGCCTTCGATCTGGTCACCGATTGCGGGAACAGCCGGGATGGTTGTGATCACGCCGTCTTGTTCCTCGACCAGCTCGTTCTGGAGCGCCAGCAACTTCACGTCCGTGGTCAGGACGCGGGTACCGTCAATTTCCTTGGCCAGATAGCTGCCGAAAACGCCACGCCCCAGGTAGCGGATGGTCGTGGCGGGCGCCGCGCCGCCAATTGCCGGGTCGTAATCGCCCTTTACTGTTCGGCTGCCTGCCAATGGCTTCACTGCGTCCGCCAGGCCGTCAGGATCGTCGAAAGCCTCTGCCAGATCGGCCTGAATCTCTTCGCGCATACTCATGGTCAGGTTCTCTTGAGCATCACCGTGCCGGACCGCCGGACCCATGGCGCAATTAGGTCCAGCGCAAAGTTCTCGGCGGCTGACAACTCGACCGAACCCTCCGCATAGGTCTTGCTGGTCGAGGTGCCGGCCTGGGCCGAAACGGTCTTGCTCAGCACCTCTTTGCCAGTGTCCTTGTACAGCTTGCCTTCGGCAGCCAGCTTGGCCACCTGGGCGCCAGCAGAGGCGATCGCATCCGGCACCAGCTCCGGTACCGCGCGCTTGATCCTGGCTGTCAGCCAGGCATTGGCCATGGAGACGGCGAGGACCGCATCACCAGTGCCCGCCCAGCCCTGCCCCAGCTTCTGGTCCACATCGGCCACGGTGATGAAGTCGGTCATGGCTTAGTCCTTCGGAATCAGGGCTTGCAGCTCGGGTTTGTTGAGGGTGGCGTCAAAGGCGATGCTCCGGGCCGTCAGCCATTCCTTCAGCTGCGGGACCTTCATTTTGTGTGGGTCGGTCTCGTTATCGCCCCCGCCCTCGGCCTCGACGGCCTTGTCGATCTCCACTTGGCTGCTGAGGGCCGCGTAGCCGGCAGGCGGATAAGCCGAAGCCTTGTAGCCCTCCGCTACCCACTGGGTAACGGTTGGGCCGTCCAGGCGCAGCCCCTCCTCGATCTCGCTGACACTGATGCCTTGGCGCCGATACGCCTCGCCGATATTAGGGGCATCGCCCTGGACGGCCACCGAAGTGGCGGCGTCGATGACGCCAAAGAACTGGTCCAGACGGCGATAACAGGTGCCGCGCTCGCTGCCCGGCGTGTTGGTGTAGATGACTTTCATGCTGATCTCCTGCGCAGGGCGCCAGGCCGGCGCCCCGCATCATGCGGTCAAGGGGTGGCGGTGCCGCTGATGACAGCCGCGAACGGAACCTGCTTGCGGTCGAAGACGCGCTTCCAGTTGGCCGCCGACGCGTACTGGGCGGCAGTCGGACTCAGGTTGAGGTTCTCGCTGCCCTGCCAGCTGAAGCCAGCAGGCTGGAGGATGTAGGTCTTGCGCTCCCACAGGACTTCGGCACCGCCACCGTTGCCGCCACCAGGCTTACGCTCCAGCTCCTCAGGCTTGTTCGGGCTGCCCACGCCGTAGCCGAAGGCACCCTGGCCAAAGAACAGCGAGAGGAACTGACCCGGCGCGTAGGTCAGGGCATCGTCCATGAACACCGGTTTGCCCAGGTAGGTCGCCAGGATGATCTTGCCCTGCGAGTCGCGCAGGTACTCGATCATGTCCTGCTTCACCATCTGGTTCATGACGACCGAGTGCACGCCGATGGCGCCGAACATGTCGGCAGCATCGCCTGCGGTAAAGGCAGCATCCTGGAAGGCGTTGGCGCTGATCGAAGCGCCCGAGTCCTTGATCATATCGCCGCCGTTCTGGGCGATGTTCGCCGCGATGATGCCGCGGCCGGCCCCCATCAGGTAACGCTGCCACTGACGGGTCCAGTAGGTACCGAAGCGGTTGCGGACGTGCTGCATCGGCTCGGAATTGGCCAGTTCGGCAGTCAGGTCGGATACGCCGTAGCCTTTGTTGAGATACAGGGTGCGGGCTCGCATGCTGCCCTGCTCGGCCTTGCCGACAGCGCCTTGGTCGTCCGGATCGTCGTTGGAGATGTTCGGCGCCTCGTCGGCGTCGAGATCCTGCCAGTAGCTGATTTCGGAAGTGCCCTGGCCGTTCTTGGCGATGTTGTCCAGAGTGGCCGAGCGGGTGATGATGCCCGACTCGTAAACGGCGGTTTTCTCTGGAGAGTTCACCGGCTCCAGAGTGCCGTAGTAGTCGGCAACGAAGATGTCCGACAGTTGGGTAGATGCCATGGGTCAGGTCCCTCGGGTGGCTTGAAGTTTTTTGTACGCTTCGGGGTTGTCACGGGCGATCGCAGCGCGCTCGGCCTCGGTGTACTCGCCCCATTTCTTCGTGGCCTTGCCACCGTTGTCGCCGGTCTGTCCGGCACCCTGCGCCCTTGGCCACAGGTGAGTAGCGGTTTCGCGCAGCGATTCCGCCCATTCGAGGGGAGACAGCGGGGTCTTGCCGTCCTTCCCGTACACGACCTCGCCGGCACGGNNGATCGGCTCGCCGTCTTCACTCAATTTGAAGGTGCCACGGGCGCGGAGAATGATGTCCTCGGCCGCCTCGGGCAGCGCGCCGGCCTTGATGGCGGCGGCGCGGATGGAATCGGCCAGGACCTTGTCGCTGTACTTGGCGGCGAAGGCCTCGGCCTTGTCGGCGCGCTCGTTGGCGGTCTTGACCTGCTTATCCAGGTCGTTGCGCAGGCGCTCGGTGCGACGGTTGATGACCTCGTCCAGCTTGCCTTCGGCGATCAGCTTGGTTTCCTCGTCCTGGCCGGCTTTGGCCAGCAGCCCTTTGACCGCATCGATATCCAAGCCCTCGAACTGGCCTTTCAGCTTGTCGAGCTCGGTCTTGATGGTCTTGTTGGAGCCGATCAGTTCTTGGTTCTTGGACTTGAGGCCCGAGACCTCGCCGTCCAGGAATTTCTGGACCTCACCGCCGAGGGCTGCCTTCAGTGCGGCGGTTTGGGTTTCGTCGAGGGTGAGGCCGTGGGCGGCTGGGTCGAAGTCAAAAGGCATGTGGCTATCCCCTGGGGATTGATTGGCCCGCCTTGCGGGCATAAAAAAACCCCGCACTTGGCGGGGTTTCGCTTAAATCACTTTTACTTGTACGTCGGTATGTAGCAGTCGCCATCAATTTTTGAGGCGATGAGGGCAAGCATCGCTGCTCGCAAGGGGGAGAAGTCTGACCAGCTTTCCCCTCCTTCAACACTAGCCGTCCAACCGGAATCTCCTGCACGATTCAGTGAAATATTGAAGCGCTCGAGGAGAGGTCCTCCGTCAGCCCAGCGGGTGCTTGGGAAAAATTCAACCTCTGTGCCACCACGTTCTTGAAACTNNTGATGCCAGGGCCTCCAGCGGTCCATAGGATGTGTGGCTTGAGACCACAGACTTGCTGACCGACGACGTAATCAATCCACCAACCGTCAAGCTCTTCAATCCCAACCTTTTTTTCCGGCACTTTGACACACTCCTTTGCATGTGAAATTGAGTCTATACATGCCAGAACGAAAATGGTCAAACGCCCGCGCGCTTGAAGGCCAGCGGCTCCAGTTCCTTGAGTTGGTCCAGCGTCAGCGGTTTGAAGTTCTTGTCCAATTGGAGCGCCGCAAACCGCTCGGCCGTAAGCCCACCATCACGGAACAGTTTGCCGCGCACCGGACCCATTGCAGCGTCTTGGAAAGCCGCCGGCTGCGTCTGGAGCCACTGGTAATAACTGAGCCCTGCCGAGACCTGTGCACCTCCAGCAGCTCCGGCAGACGCTCGCGTTGCCCCTTCTGCAAACAAAGCCGACAGTCTGGTCACCGGCACCGTCGTCGAACGGCAATTCACATGCGCCGGTGGCAAAGGCCCCTTCCCGACTTCGAATTCCCGTCCATCCAGGCTCTTGCACACCGTGCTGGTCTTGCGGTCAAGCGTCGATACCCAGCGATAACCCGGAATCACGTCGGCATTCGCCTTCAGCGTCTCCATCCGCGCCGTGGTGGCGACATGCTGGACAGCGGTCTGAACAATCGACCTGGCATTGCGATTGCTGACGGCCAGCACGCCGTCGGTGAAGTTCTGCGCGGCAGTTCCCCGAACGGCTTGAGTGATCTCCGCGTTGGTCTGCCCCTGCACCACACCCAACCGGACGGTATTGGTCACCCGGATCGACTCGGTGCGAGTCCAGTCATTAAGGAACGACTTGAGCAACGTGCCGCCGTCCAGTCCTGACACCTGCAGCGGCTGGGTGTTGATCGCAGCCCGGATCAACGCATCAGTCGGCATGGCCGCGTCGATCAGCAGCGCCTGGGCCAGGCTGCGCCCCTCGAACGCTGCTTCGTACAGGGCGATATCCACCAGGTCGGCCTGCATACGATCGCCGAAGGCCTTGTAGATCTCCAGCAGCTTGCCGCCGACGCGCCCCAGAAACTCCTCCAGCCGACTGCGGCTGTAGGTTGTCAGCTCCTTGCGGGTGAGCTGGTCACGGACGTGAGTATCGACGCGCCTCAGGTAGATCTCGAACTTCTTGACCTCGCCAGCCTTTAGCCGCTCAAGCAGTACCGAGTGGCGGCTTGCCTGCTCCAGCAGCTTCTCGTCCGCCGTCTGCTTCGGTTTCGTCGCCATCGACATTGTCCAGGTTGATACCGACCGACTCGCGCTCGTCGCTGATCAGCTCGGCCTCTTCGTTGTAGGGGCGCTCCGGCAGCTTGCCGGTGGTGAGGTACTGCCAGTAGGTCTCGGCGCTGATGGTGCCGGCCATGACGCTCTTTTGCAGTTCGGCCAGGACCTGGGCGTTGACCTCGGGGATCAAGAACTCCGGCTTGACCGTGAAGACGACCTCGTCGGCGTTGTAGCCGGTCCACTCTGCGGCGTAGCGCAGAGCCTGCTCGATACCGGCGGCAGCAGTGATGACGATGCTGTGCAACGTGGCGTGCTGGTCGTTCTGGCGGGTCTTACGGGCCTCGCCTGACTCCGTACCGGACACGTCCATGACCTTGGCGCCGGCCTCGAGGGCAGCGTTCTTCTGGTCTTCCATGGCTGTCCGCACCGCCTCGATACCTGCACCTTGGAACTCCAGATAGCCACACTGGCCTTTCGGTCCCAGGTCCCAAGCCGCAGATGGGCCGGTGACGCTGAGCTCGACGCTCTCGTCCAGGCCAGAAACCCAGGGCTGCGGGTGGCTGGTCTGGTGCAGTGCCGTGAAGTAGTCGGCGCTGAGCTGGTAGGACTTCAACGCCGCACGGGCCATTGTCAGCAGCGGAATCTCATCCACTCCAGGCGAGTTGTCCGTGGAGCCGCAGTAAATGACCGGGATGTAGTCGAGGCCGCGGAGCAGTTGGTTTTTGCCGTCGACCGTGCCCAGTGGACGGTCGTCTTCGATCAGCTCGCCGGCCTCATTGCGCACGCCTGTTCGGCAGACTGAGCCGTCCATGTAGAACTCGCGGTAGACCGTCTCGCATTCATGGCTGTAGCGGTCCTGCTCCTTGCGCCGGAACTCGCGGAAAACGGACAGCACCAGGTCTTGTCGACCGCCCTGGTCGGCTGTGTCCCAGTTGATAGCGTTGCGTACCGCATAGGTGGCGAAGTAAGGCTGGCCGGAGTCGTCGATGTTGACCACCAGCGGCACCCGACCGTGGGAAATGGCCTGGCGCACGATCCGCAGGAACAGCTGGGTCAGGCCGAAGCCATCAGCTGTGGCGTTCTCCTCAAGGCCTTTCAGTCCCGCCGGCAACTGCACCTCGGGGATAAGCCGGGAGACCAAGCCCATCATCGAGCGGAGCGAGTCGCGCACCCAGTGTTCGTACTGGGCCCGAGCCGTGTAGTTCTGGTACAGGTAGGCGTTGCCGGCACCGTCCAGCTTCTCCGCCTCGGTCATGCCGCTGGGCTTGGGCAGATTGCGCGGACTGCGCTTGATAGCGCCCTCGCCCTCCAGGGCGTCGTCCATCATCCGCCACTCTTCGATGTGAGCGTCGTAATCCGGGTTGGTGGATTGAACAGGCATTACGCCAAACCTCCGATGCGGCGAGTGCCGGCCGACTGGCTCTTGATGGGGTACCGCTTGGCAATGAAGTAGCCGGCGGCATCGTTCATGTGGTCGTGGCCCTTCCTCGGATCCTTGTCCGGCTCACCCTTGTCGGTATAGGTCTGCCGTTCCAGGCACTGAGTGAGCTGCGGGCATTGGTCGATGTTGATCTTCATCCGTCGCTCCCCGTAGGTGTTGAGGAACATGGAATTGACCGCGTTGATGCGATCCTTCACGCCGGGATTCTGTGAATCGACCACCACGGTGAAGCCAGCCTTCTTGAGCAGGGACAGGTCCGACTCACTGGCGTTCTTGCTGCTGGTGTTCTGGCCACTGGCGTCTGGGTATACGGAGATACCGTGCCCCGAGAAGCGGACCTTGATCTTCTCGATCATCTCGGGCGTATCCCGCACCGAGTGGAACTCGTCCAGGGCCAGCGGCAAGCCGTCCCGGACCACATAGACAACGGCAGCCATCTTCATGACGTTGAAGTCCATGCCGATGTGCAACGCCTCGCCTGGCTTGATGCGTTCGCTGGTGCGGCATTCGGCACGGTCAAAGGTGTAGTAGACAACCCCAGCATAGTTCTCGAACCCGGCTTCGTACTCCTGACGGAACGTACGCGGATCCATCTTGCGGCGGGCGGCGTTCAGTTCTTCCGCTGGCACGTTTCCGCCCTGCAGCGAGGTGTACTGCCAGCTCTTGTGGTCAGGCTCGCCACCCGGTTGCCCGTCGCGGTAGGTGTCGTAACAGTGGTTGAAGCCCTTCGGAGTACCGATCCGTAGCGCATGCCCTCCCTTTCGCGACTCCCCGGTCTGGGGAATCGTGTATTGGCAGGTCGAGAGCATCGGGCGGAGGACTTCCTCCCAGGCCGCCCACGGGCAGTCCGCCCATTCGTCCACAAGGACGAAGAACAGACCGGAGCCCCGTAGGTTGTCGTAGTTGTCGAGGCCGACCACGCGCATGATGTGGCCGGACTTGAGGGTGATCGAGCATTCGGTCTCGTTCGGTCGTGTTGCTCGCCAGGCCTCAGGGATGGCTTGCTTCAACCGACGCCAGAACACCCGCTTGGCCTGCTTGAAGGTCGGAGCGCCATACCAGATCTCGTCCTCGATGCTAACGCCCCACTCCGCGGCGAGGCGTGCCGCGCGGCGCATTTCAGCCTTGCCGAGGAACGTCTTGCCGAATCGCCGCCCGCACACCGCATCACGGAAGCGTGCCTCAGGCTGGAAGCCCCAGACGTAGATATTCGCCTGCTTCGGCGTCAGCTTCACCGGCGGGTCATAGGTACGGGGTAGTCGGGACACCTTCGTCTGGCTCCAGTTTGTACTCAGCAACAGCGTGCTGCTGGTCCGCCTGGGAGCCCAGGGGCTTGTCGGGTTCGATCTTACGGTTGACGTACATGTCGCCGCATTCCTTGGCGGCCTGCTCCAGGAGCTGGGCACTCAAGGCCATGTTCTTCATGGTCTCGGCCTTCTCAGCCATACGGCCAAGTGCACGCAATCTAAATGCACGGTTGGCAATCGGGATGTCCGCAGTCTCCTCGCGGAAGCGCTTGCGGGTGTCTTCGAACAGGGTCACCCAGCGCTTGGCCAGGTCGCGTCCGGCGCGCTTGGTGGGGTCGTGCGCCTCACACTTCTGCCGGCTCACTTCAAGGCCGAACTCTTCTCGGACGGCTGCCGCGACTTGCGAGGGGGTATCGAAGCAGGCCAGGGCCTGAACGATGAAGGCTTTCACCTCGTTGCTCAGGGCCGCCATAGGTTTCCATCCGTCTTGGGTCTGTCAGGGGTCAGGCAGACTTGAGCAGACAGGTTCCGCAGGCCCTCGAAATGTTGATCTTGGCCACCTCAGGTGGGCGGCTTGCAGCGTTGATCAGCTGCTGTACGTCTTCGCTGGCACCGTAGCGCCTCACCACGCCGACGAACTCCTCCACGTCGTGACCGCGCATCTCGAGCTTGGGCATTCCGTCCTTGGTGAATTTGGGGGCGCCGTACTGATCGGTCGCCTGGGCGATGTGGTAGAGCTCGTGCTCGATGAGGGCACAGAACTCGGCGTCAGTGCATTGGGCGCAGTAGTCCGCGGCGAGGGTGATGAGGAATTCGGGCTCTTCGCCAAACCACTCCCTCATTTGCTGCTCTTGACGGGCTTTCTGCCACCCACCTGCCCGGAACATCAGTTGCTCGGCCTGGCCCAGCACTTCACGGCCCTGCTTTGCGAATCCAGTCGATGCCCAGAGCACGCCGATGTTGGCGCCGATCAAATGGAAATGCTCGGAGTTATGGATACTGCCGGTATCAACAAGGATCTCGCTCTGAACCCAACCCCAAACATCAGTGGCCGGAAGCAGTGTAAGCCAAAGCGATTCGAGCAGGTCGTCCGGTGGCATTGGCCTACTCATGATTCACCTGCTTCTTGAAGTAATTTCGCGTTGTCGGTATTGATGCAGATCCATTCAACGCAAGGAAGTACCAATGTCCGAGACCCTGCACGCTTCAATCAGAAACGCTATAGACACCGACTTTACCCCAGAGCAGCAGCGCGCCTTTGCAGTGGCCGCCGTTCTTGAGGTGATGGCTCGGCGGGCTGGCAACGACAACACGAGCCTGGGACGCGAATTTCAGAACCTCTCAACCTACGCAGACGACATTCAGGCGGCGCTGAAGGTCAAGTAATGCCCAGTGCCGCACTCACCTGCGGCACACCTACCCCATAATCCGTACCGTCCGAACCTTTCCGCCGGTACTGGTATCACGCCTGGCCGCCATCTCGACGGCCTTTTCAGCGGATGCCCCCCATATCCATTGCAGCGAATGCGTACGGTGTTCCGCTACCGATAGCGTAGGGGCGATCCAGCATGATCGGCGACTTCCACAGCCCAGTGTTGTCGTCCACAGCGATCATCATGAGCTTGTCACCATCCAGGACCATCGCCGTCGCGTCGATGCTGCCGTCAGGCTTGGCTCCGAAGTAGACGTCCACCAGCCTGGCGAAGTCCGGCACCGCACCGGAACAGATGAACTTCACCCCTTCACGCTCCAAGCACTTCTCGTAGTCGTCGTAGGTGATCACGTCACCCCGGGTGATCTGGGAGTCGTAGGCGATGATGCCGTCCTTGTAGGCGATGGTGGTCATGCTCAACCTTAGGTGTTCCGGTGGGCGCGCCACGACATGGCGCATATTGAAAATGTGGCGCGTTTAGGGTGAAACCCTATTCAGGGCCTCATCAGCCTTGTCGGCGGCCTGGGTGGCAGTGGTCGCTGCGGTGGATGCTTTAGCCGCGGCACTCTCGGTGCGACGGGTCAGCTCCTCCAGGCGTCGGTCACGCTCATCCATGGCGGCGTCATAAGCCTTGCGGATCTCATCCACCTGGTGAGCCTGAGTGCTGGCCATGGCCCAGTAGGCTGATTGCCAACCCAAGACAGCACCACCGACGATGAGTAGGCCGGCAATCATCCAGACCTCGACCCGGCGCCACCAGTGGCGAGCGATGAACTCAATTGCGCATCTGTCCATCAAGATGCACCTCCCAGCTTTCCGCGCAGGCGGGCGATCTCTTCGCTCTGGGCGGTGACTTGTGTAGTGAGCTGCTCCACCTGCCTGGTCAGCGCCAGGATGTTTCCCTCAAGCTGCCCCATGGATCGGGTCAGCTCATTGCGCTCTTGGGCGAACTGGTCCGCGCGGGCCTCAGCAAGCTTGCGGGCCTCGCGCTCGGAGTCAAGCAACTCATTCAGACGGCGGACGGTGCCGATGTCGGCGTTGTCCATTGCCCGATCGGCTGCGTCCTTCGAGAGGAACTTGCGGAGCCAGAGAAAGCCGCCCAGCAAGACGGTGCCCGTACCGCCCAGCCAGGTGGCTGTGCCTGGGCCGAGGTCGGTCGGGTCCATCAATTACTCCATCCGGGAGGGCCCTCTTAGGGCAACAAAAAGCCCGACGATTGCCGGGCTTGTGTGAACATCTTTCAGGATCTCAGTTGATCCAAGGCTCGCCGAATCTCTCCGGCTTCAATTTTAATCTGCATCGCACGGAGGGCTGAGATCACTTCTCGCCGCTGTAGCGCCTCATAAAGCTCATCTCCAAACGATGTCCGCCGTACCACATTCAATAAGGCGAGGCGACCCGGAGTACTTGGCACGCTCTCAATTAGCTCAGCGACTCTCATGTTCGAAGCCAGAAGATCTGCCCAGTTATGGAAATCCTCAACTGGGGGCAGCTTAGTCTCGCCGCTCACTTCAAGGTCACTCCGGTAATTTCCGCCCTCCAGCGACGGCGTGAACGACCGCCCGGTATTCGCTGACGCCAAAATGCGCTTTGCTAACTCCCACATTTCCATGCTGATCACTCCTTTGATGATCATGGGAATCTGCCATGGCGGCGGGAATAAAAAAACCCAGCACATGGCTGGGTTTTATTGTCCATTCCTCAACACGCGCAGGAATGACAGGATGAATAAATAGTGTTGCATCGCTGCACAAGTGTCAAGCCGCATCTGCCATCAAAACGCCCTCCTGCTGCAAAATAATGCCCGATGCGGCCAGAGCCTCCGCCACCAACTCGTCCAGCACCGCCTCGATCGCCCTCTTCCACCGCCAGTACGTAGTCCTGTTGAGGCCCTGGCCATCCCAGGTGTTGATGTCGTAGAACTCGGNNGCACGATCATGTCGGTTGAGCGCTTCACGTACTGTTCGCGACGCGCTTGCCCCTCGCCGTCTGCGGCTTGCTCGCCGGCCAGGGACTTGCGGACGGAGGCGCTCAGCGCTTCGAACTCTGCACGCTCCCGCGCCGAGCGACTGGACACCTCACGACCTGATCGCGTTTGCAGCCCCTTGATGGGTGGGATGGCCCAGGCAGTGACGGCCTTATACCGGAACAGGTCCGGCGCCTGGNNAATGGCACCAGCTTGCCAATGGCATCGACCTTCTTCCCTTTGTGCGTGGAGAACTTCGCCACCAGGGCGTCCCAGTGGCGGGGAATCAACTGGCTGTGGAGCCGGGCATGCACCCAGCAGTCAACGTCGACGCGAGGGATTTCCGCCATGCCTTTCCCTCCCAGCATGGTCAGGTCCACCTTTCCTTCATTGTGCGGACTGTACAGCTTCTGCCAGGCCTGCTTACTGGTGTTGTCGATGGTCTCGGCGGCTAGGGCCGACACGACAGCAGCCAATACGCTCGTGTAGATCATGCAGCTTCCCCCTTCAATTCCTTGATCTTGGCTTTGTACTCGGCCTTCAGGGCCTTCAAATCTTCGATGGTGTAGCGGCGGGCCTCATGAGGCCCTTCAAGAAACGCGACTGCCTCGGCGCCGATCCGGTAAACCAGGTTGATCCGGTAGTTCACGATGTCGCCGGACTTGTGGTTGTTGCAGGGCGCGCACTGCTTGTGGACGTTGAGCGGCTCGAAGCGGAGCTCCGGGTTCGCTCCCACGGTGCGGTAGTGCCCGGCGTGGTACTGGCCCTGGTGGTGACGGCCGCAGCTGATACATGGCAGATTCGCGTCACGCAGGCGAACCCACTGGTTGAACACCACCTGCAGCTCTCGGACGTAATCGGCGCGGCTCTTGAGCTTATGCTTGCGGACCTGGATCTCACGGCGTTCGCGCTGGGTGATCGCTTTCCGTGCTACCTCGTGGTTCGCCGGCGCATAGTCCAGAGCGCATTTGGGGCTGCAGACCACTTGCGTGCTGCGGAAGGTCGGCGTGAACTTCTCGCCACAGGCCTTGCAGGTTTTCCACTTCACTTCCTTGAGAGGCGTCCTCACGCGGCAGCCTCCCCCAGCAAATCCCCGAAGAACACGCCCTTGGCCGTGAACTCGACAGCGATACGGTCGGTATACATGCTGCCCTGCTCCCGGCTGAACAACCGGGTCACCGGGAAACCGTCAGGGCCGAACATGGCGCAAGCACCCATCCAGCGGAGCTTGATCTCATAGGGCAGGTGCAGCAGCGCCAGGTTGTAACCTTCACGGAACTCAGCGGATGCGGAGCGCATGATCGGGACGCCATGGTGGAGCTTGCAGTACCGGCGGACGTCCTCGACGTCGCCCATCTCTGTGCTCTTGGCGATCCGCTCATACATCGCGAACCACAGAGCATTCTGGTCCAGGGTGCGATCCTTCCCGGGGCGCATGCTGACCACGACGAATTTCTTCTCGCGAAAGAGTTGCGTGAGCAGCGTGACGGCTTCCGTCAGTTTGGCCTGGCTGTTGACGCTGATTCGCTCAGCCATGTGGGCGCCCTCCTCTCTGGTCATGCTCCTGCGCTCGTATCGACGCACGTACATCCCGCTTCCGGAGGTAGGTCAGTACCCTCTTCCGCTGCTCATTCTTGAACCCCTGGGATTTCTTGCTGACCTTGCCGCCGGCAATGATCGTCCGAATCTCACCGAGCTTTGCGCGAGT
The DNA here is from genome assembly GCA_003523465.1 of Pseudomonas sp. GTDB lineage: Bacteria > Pseudomonadota > Gammaproteobacteria > Pseudomonadales > Pseudomonadaceae > Aquipseudomonas. The sequence continues at coordinate 3,481 of DQAA01000599.1, read as the reverse complement.
CCTGTCGGAGGCGTGGGTGCGCTGCTCGCCGGTGATCAGGCCGGCGATCGCTTTGCCGTCCTCAGTCACTGGGGCGATGCGCAGATCCTCGAGGTACTTGGTGCCAGCCTCATGCGTGATCAGTTGAGCCCTGACCGCAGACTCAACCGCAATAGCTCGGCGCTCTGCATCGAAGCCTAGGGACAGCTCCCATGTGGTGGGGGCAGCGTCAGCACGGGAATTGGTGACAAGCCGCTCGTAGGCGCTCATGAACGCCATCCGTGCACCAATCTTGTCGCCGGCGCGGAGAATCGGCTGGGATGCGGCCATGGCCTGGCGGATCTCGGCGGTCAGCATCACCGTTTCGTGCTCGTCACTGGCGCGTAGTGCCATGGACCAGGCCTCGTCCTTCCCGGGGCGGCCGTCAGCGGCCTGGATGCGCTGCAGGATCGCCCCCATGGTCAGTCTGCCGGTCAGCTCTCGGCGGCAAGCCTTGAGCGCAGCAGCGACGACATCCGGAGCGAAGTCAGCCAGGTCGTCGGCCATNNACTTCGGCTGCTGTCGGAGTGACGGACTGCCCCAACGCCTCAGCGGTTGCGCAGATGGCCAGGGCCAAGCGGGCGATCTGGTCGGGTGCCATGCGGTTAGAGGAATTCATTCGACTGACCTCCGGCGCGATCCATGATCCGCTGCGCGGCTTCAATGCCGGCGTTCAGGTTCGCTTGCGTCTGCTCCAGCTGGCGGGCCGTCGTAGAATTCATCTGCCGGTTGGTCCTCCACTGGGTGTGGTAGGACTCGGCCCTGGAGAGCAGGTCACCGATCGCATGGCAGCCGTTGATGAGCTTCGAGTCGTTGATCCCAACGAAGAACGCGGCGACGTGGTGCGCGGTGTCGGCACCGAGGCGGTCCACGAGCTGCCCCATCTGCCCAGCAACCCGAGCGTTCCATACCGGCCAGGCGTGGTAGCGTTTACGGTAGGCCATGGCGTAGTTCGCCCAGGACTTGTAGGTCTTGCAGGTGGGGTCTTTCGGACCCGGCATGTCGGCAGGGATTTCACACCGCGGCGTCTCGACCGAAACGACCGACAACACGGCAGGTTGCTGCGGCGCAGCCGGAGCGTCCTGCAAAGAACCTGCAGTAGTCTCTGCCGTAATCTCTGCAGTAGTCTCTGTTGTATTCTCTGTAAGGTTTGCAGCATTTCCGCGAGCTTGCTGGCGGGTTTTCCGCGGGCTTGCCTGCGTCTTTCCTGCACCCTTGTTTGCAGGATTCCTGCAAACTGGCTTGCGGGATTTCCGCTTACTGGATTGCGGGATTTCCACATTCAAGTTTGCTGCGATGGAGCCCAGGTTCACGCGGAAATAGAGCCTGCACGGCACGCCCTTTTTCATCTCCTCCAAGACGCCGCATTTGACGAGTTTCTTACGCGCATTCTCCTGCTCGGAACGCGTCATTCCGGTCTCCACTTCCCAGTCCTCCATGGTCTTGTAGAACCAGCCGTCAGCGTCGTCGGTGCGGTTCGACCAGTAGATCGCCTGGGACAGCATCAGAGCCCCGGTGATGCCGACACCAAGCGACACGAACGAGCGCTGGAATGCGATGGGACGATCCAGCAGTTCTTCGAGCGTCATGCAGTCACCCGCAGATGCTGATCAAGGCTGGCCATCCGGTTGAGGCAGTGGGTGTACTGCATGTCAGCCCTTCCCGGCTGGCGGCGCCAACACACGAAGAGATGAGTGAAAAATGGGTGCACGGGTATGCATGATTTCCCCCGTAACGCTGATATGAAGAGCCGCCTCTAGGCGGCTTCGAATGCCCGTTGCTCGGGCTTATCAGGGCCTGCTCAGGCCCGGCGATGGAAAGGTGCAACAGAGCCGCGGGGGTTCCGCGGTTTGGTTCGGTTAGCCAGCTCACGACGGATCAAATCTGCGGCGAGTGCGGAAGGCGTCAGCCCCCGACGCTCCGCCTCGCGCTCCAGTTGCTCCATCAGTTCCTGGTCCAGGCCGACCTGTTCAGTAGGCATGGGCCCTCCTCCGGGCCTTCAGGCCACGCTCTTATCGTCGGTATTCTCCGTAGCCAACGCGGCCAGCTGCGCCTCGAGCAGTTCGCGGCAAAGCACTGCACGCTGGGTTCGATGAAACGTAGCCAGCGCCTGGATCAGGTTGAACGTGTCCTCGTCGACCCGGACCTTGATTTCCCGGTCGTGCAGGTGCTTGGGGTTGGCGTACATGCGGGTGCTGCTCCTTGCGGTTGAGGGTGGGTTAAGCGGCAGGCGCCTGTTGCCTTTCGGTAGGTTGGGTAACTGGCGTTTCGCGCTCCGCCTCAAGGGCCTGAAATACTTCCGGGCGCGCTACGCGTAGAAACATCATTCGGGCACGAGGAATACCGTGTTTTTTCCAATCGCTCACCGATGGCGGGCGTACCTCGCACAGCTCGGCTACGCGAAATGTCCCGCCCAGAGCGTCAATGATTACGCTGGGGTTCATGCCTATTTCTCCGGCTGGAATCTTAGGCACAGATATTAGGAGTTCCTTTTATTATGGTCAATAGGCATACCTTACACGGCAGGTGTTAGGCTGCCCTAATGAGCACACTTCAAGAGCGTTTGCGGCAGATCATGGTTGGGCCTCCGAAAATCTCGCAGGCCGCCTTGGCACGGGCGTGCGGCATAAAGCCGCCGTCCGTAAATGACTGGCTTTCTGGAAAAACGAAAACCATAGAGGGGCAGAATCTCTTGCTGGCTGCCGAATTTCTAAAGGTCACCCCCATGTGGCTGGCGACCGGGAAGGGAGCAATGCGGAAAACAGAAGGCTCCGTGACCCCAGCATCGAATGCCACAATGCTCGGCCCGATCTCAGTTTGGGATGACGAAACGCCGCTGGATGATGATGAGGTATACGTGCCGTTCCTCAAGGAAGTGGAACTGTCTGCGGGATCCGGGCGGACGGTGATCGAGAAGTCGAGCACTCGTAAGCTCAGGTTCGGAAAGCTGACACTGCGCAACCAGGGGGTTCAGTTCGACCAGGCTGTATGCGTCACCGTACGCGGGAACAGCATGGAACCGGTTCTTCCAGATGGCAGCACCGTCGGGGTCGACAAAGGCTCAACGGCGGTGAAGGACGGGAAGATGTATGCGGTTGACCATGGCGGCGAGCTGCGTGTTAAGACTCTTTACCGGATGCCAGGCGGAGGATTGCGCTTCCGGAGTTTCAACCAAGATGAGCATCCAGACGAGGAATACTCTGCAGAGGACCTGGCTGAGAAAAACATAAGCGTGCTCGGCAAGGTCTTCTGGTACTCGGTTTTGCTCTGATCACCACCCTGGTGAAGAAGCCTAGGGGATGAGAGGCTGCATAGGGTTGGCGTAGCCGGGAGTAAGGAGCGGCCGCCCAGGCAGTGATCAGGATCTGTTAGGTGCTGCGGTTGGGGCCTGGGGATGAGGTGAAGCCGCAAATGGCTGCGCTGGAGGGGTAAATACCACGCATGTCGGCGCTGATTGAAAACT
>DQAA01000598.1 GCA_003523465.1 Pseudomonas sp. | reverse complement strand
CATGGTCAGCAGCATCCAGGGCGGTACCGACCAGGCGGTCAGCTCGATGCGCAACAGTACCGAGCGCGCCGAATCGACCCTGAACATCGCCCGTGGCGCCGGCAGCGCGCTGGACACCATCACCGGCGCGGTGGCGCAGATCAACGAGCGCAACCTGGTGATCGCCAGCGCCGCCGAAGAGCAGGCCCAGGTCGCACGGGAAGTGGACCGCAACCTGGTGAACATCCGCGACCTGTCGATGCAGACCTCGGCAGGGGCCAACCAGACCAACGCGGCGAGCCAGGAGCTGTCGAGGCTGGCGGTGGAGCTGAATGTGATGATTTCCAAGTTCAAGGTGTGATCGTCGGCCTGACTCCGACCCTTTGGGAGCTGGCTTGCCAGCTCCCAAAGGGTCGGAGTTGCTCGCACCTGGGTGAAAAAGTTCCCTTCGCCCGACACGCGGTATTTTGTTTCGGACCTCGCCAAAACCCCTGTCCCAGAGCCTCCTCTGACTGAAAAGCATCCTTTCGATATATATCCAAAAGCCTGTTGTCGCCGCTTCGCCTCGCCACTAGCCTCAACCTGCTACCGCTCACATAGAACGATCACCCAAGCGCATCCGGGAGGGACCCTTCGCGCTGACTACTTGAGGTGCACCATGCCGTTCAGTGCCGACGTAATGAATGTTCTGGCACGAGAAGTCTCTCCCAATCTGCGCCTCGGCCTCCTGCACGGACTCATCGTGCAGCTGGGATTCGATTTCTTCGGATTCACCTGCTGGACCAGTTTCGACCCCCGCCCGCTGCTCTGGAGCACCTGGCCGGCGGGCTGGATCCAGCGCTACAAATCGAGGAACTACATCGACAACGATCCGCGCATCGACCATTGCCGATGCTCGATCCTGCCGATGTCGTGGAGCGAGGACCGGTTCCGCTCCGCCCCCGGCCTGTGGGATGACGCCCAGACCTTCGGCCTGTGCCATGGCTGGTCGCAGGGCTCTCATTCGGAAGGGGTGTTCAGCATCCTCGATGTGGCCCGCGAGAAAGGGCCGATCTGCGATGAGGAATGGTACGAGAAGGCGGGCCAAGTCCTGCTGCTGTGCAACCTCATCCATATGCAGCAGGTCGACGACCTCAAGCGCAAGATCGATGAGCTGCACCTGACCACCCGGGAGATCGAGGTGCTGCAATGGTCGGCCATCGGCAAGACCGCCGAGGAAGTCGCCGACATCCTTCATCTGTCGGAGTCGACGGTGAACTTCCATGCGCGCAACACCATCCTCAAGCTCGGCGTGCAGAACAAGGTGGCGGCCATCGCCAGGGCGGCACAACTGGGGCTGTTCGTCACTCGGGAAGAACGCCGGGTCAGCGACGAGCCGACCCACTACCGGCGCCGCTCGACCGACTGGGCCCTCGCCTCGGGCGCATGAGCTAACCCATTGATATTGCACCTTAATGACAACCTGCCAGGTAACGCCGCCCCCCTTTGGGGCGAATTACTGACGACACAACGGCGTCTTCCGCCTGGATGCTGGCAAAAAGCCGGTTTTACCGGTCAATTCGTTAGCTAGCTTTGCTCTTGGCCTGTTAGTTGCCTCTCCAAACCCAATCGTAATGTCGCCATTGGAGAGGTCTATGTCGCTATCAAGCAACTCCATGCATTTGTCCGGTGAAGAACGCCGCTGGTTGCCCTGGTTCGGCAAGACCGGAAAGCTCGCCATGGGCTGGGCCTGCCGGGTCAATCGGGCCGCGTACCCGGTGGTCGAGCAGACCTTCGAAGCCATCGCCGAAACCCGGGTCAAGCTGCTCAACGGCTGGGCCCTGGAACAGTGGGAACACCTCGCCGAACTGGCCCAGGGGCTGGGCGACCCGAGCGGCATCGATCCCCAGGCGCTGCAGGAAAAACTGCAACAGGCCGAGGACTTCTCCGAACTCTTCGTCGTCGATGTCGCTGGCAAGTTGCTGGCCTCGACCTGGAACGGCACGCAGCCTCGCGGGCTGAATCCCGCCGCCCTGGCCGAAGGGCTGAAGGCTCCGTTTCTCCACGGTCCGTACAGTGATCCGCTGACCCTGGCCATCGGCCCGTCCTCGTCGCGTTTTCACGATGAAGTGACGCTGATGTTCTACCAGCCGTTGAAAGTCGCCGGGAAAACCCTCGGCTGCCTGTGCGGGCGGGTACCCAACGACGTGCTGGGCGACCTGATCCAGCGCGAGGCCGGGCATATCTTCGCCGAGTCCGGGGACAACTACCTGTTCATGGTCCAGTCGCGCTTCGACCGCAACCTGCAGCCGGGGGTGGCGCTGTCGCGTTCGCGCTTCGAGGACGGCACCTTCAGCCACGGCGAAAACCTCAAGAGTGGCGTGCACACCGCCTGGAAAACCGTGCAGGTGCAGCGTCATACCGAGCTGGAACTGCGCTTCACCGACCCCGCCACCCAGCAACTGCACCCCGGCGTGCGCGAGACCATCCGCAACGGCTCGAACCTGTTCGTCACCTATCCGGGCTACTCCGACTACCGCCATATCCCGGTGGTGGGCAAGGGCGTGACCTTCCAGTTGCCGGGCTCGCCGGACCGCTGGGGGATGATGTGCGAGGCCGACCTGGAAGAGGTGTACCGCCGCCGCTCCCTCAGCTACGGCCTGATGAAACCCTACCTGGCCACCATGCTCGGCCTGTTCGCCTGCAACTACGGGGTGCAGCACTACAGCGGTTTGTCCCAGCACCTGATCGACCTGTGCGAGGCCGGTAGCCTGCTGGTTGCGGCCTGGGTGTTCAGCACCCTTGGCCCGAAACGCCTGGCCGCGCGGCTCAATGAAATGACCGGGGTGATCCGCACCATCGCCGAGGGCGAGGGCAACCTGCGCCAGCGTCTTGATCCGTCGCGCATGGCCAATGACGAAACCGGCGACATGGGCCGCTGGATCAACAGCTTCATCGACCACCTCGACTCCGTGGTCGGCCAGGTGGTCAAGGCCAGCCACAGCGTCGGCACCACCAACCAGATGATGATCGGCCGCAGCCGCAAGGCCAGTAGCACGTCCATGGAAGTCGCCGACGCGGTGCACCGCATGATGGTCATCGTCGAAGAGCAGCTTGGCGAAATCCAGCAGGCCTCGGCCGGTGCCGAACAGATGAAACAGGCCATGGACGAAGTGGTCGAGCGCGCGCGGGAGCAATTCCTTACCGTGCAGCAGGGCACCCAGTCCATTCGTGACGTGGTCGAGCGCTCGGCGTCCAGCGTGCAACTGCTCGACAGCCGCATGGCGGAGATCGGCAAGATCAGCGGCCTGATCAGCGACATCACCAACCAGACCAACCTGCTCGCCCTCAATGCCGCCATCGAGGCGGCCAGGGCAGGGGAGCATGGTCGTGGCTTCGCCGTGGTCGCCGACGAAGTGCGCAGCCTTGCCGCGCGCACTTCCAGCGCCGCCGAGGAAATCCGCGTCACCGTCGAAAGCCTGCAGGGTGAAACCCGCAAGGCCGTGGGCTTCATGGAAGACGGCGTGCACAACGTCGACCAAAGCCTGGGCCTGGCCGAACAGGCCTCATCGGAAAACGTGCAACTGCACCAGGCGGTGGAAAACATGTTCCACATCATCCAGCAGCTCAACCAGCGCAGCCTCGACTATGGCCGCACCATCAAGGAAGTCGACCAGTCGTCGCTGGAAATGCACCAGACCGTCAACGTCCTGCATGCCAGCGCGGAAACCGTGCGGCTCAACGCCAACAAACTGCAGAAACTCGTCGGCCTGTTCGAAGTCACCCGCACCAGCGGCCAACGGGAAGCGGCCTGACGCAGAAGTACGGAACAGGGCGGTGCGCCGCTTGGAACCGCCCATGTTTCCGGACAGAAAGTTTTTTTAAATCAGGGGGTTGCCAGTATGGGTGAATGTGGACATAATGGCGTCCATCGAAAGCGACGAGAAATTAAAAACCTCAACGTTTTCAACGAGTTAGAGAAGTCGGAAGATTTCAAAAGCTCATGAGGCCGAGTAGCAAAGTGGTTATGCTCCGGATTGCAAATCCGTCTACGCCGGTTCGATTCCGACCTCGGCCTCCACTATTCAAAGCCCCGCAGATTAACTTCTGCGGGGCTTTTTAGTTTGCGCGAGATGATAGCGGAGTTCTGGAATACTTCGAGGAACAAGGCCATCGTATCGGGCTTTTGTGAGTTTCCGAGTGCATAAGGACATGTTCATGCGGGTCGTCACTGCTGTAACCTTTGTTGCTTTAACACTAGCCGGCTGCTCCGGCATCCCCTCGGTTCCCTATGAGGAGCCTGCTCAATCAGATGGGGTGGCGCGTCTTCGCGTGATCACCAACTCCAGTGTGTATGGCGACAGCATCACGGGTGATTGTGCCCCTGCTACCCGTCACAAGATGGCGGATGCCGGACGCTTCGGGCGGGACGGAACCGCCAACCTCAACTATCCCCAATATCCCCTGAACCCGGCAAGCACTGGCATGCCAGCCAGGGTTGCGCCCGCTCTTGTCGACTACGTCCCCTCCATCCGGATGGCTGAAGGTGCCTATAAAGAGGTCGTAACCGAGTATCGCGTCAGGACTGATCTGCCGTTCCAGATTGCAACCCTGGGCGCGACCATTGGCAGTTATGGCAGCACCTACTCTGCTTGCGATGCCGAAGCGCGCGTTTACAAGCTCGAGCCTGGGAAAGACTACGAAGCGTTGGTCGGGGTAGGTAGCAGACCGGGCAGTGATGGCGGGCAAGAGCTTATTTGCATGCTCGGAATTTTCGAGCTTGCGCCCTTGGGGCTGACTTCAATCGTGGTTCCGCGAAAGCTGGCATATTCTCCGCCTGCGCAGGTGGTTTGCAAAAACTAGGCGCTGTACGAAAGGACGTGGCGCCTACGCCGTTGCGTGGCACTCCATCCTCCAGGGAAAAGACTGGCTGGAATTTGAACATACGGAGCGAAGTAGCGGCGGCCTCCACAGTTCGCAACAACTCAGCCGCGCCTGCGCAGCCATTCATCCGCGACATCGCCCATATTGGCCGGCGCGCCACTCTTGATCCAGGCCATGAAAGCCCGGTCGAACCTAAACCCTTCGCCACACTCGCCCAGCAGAAACTCCCGGACCTTCTGCGTGTTGCGGTAACGGGCGTCGATCAGGGTAGTGCGCGTGATGGGGCCAGCATGCCAGTCGAAATTCATGTTGCTCGTTACCCCTCGGGTGCAGTTACGCCGCTGAAAAACTCATCCGTCCCAAGCCGATGAGACCCATACTCTACGACGTAATCCCCACCCCGGCGATCCGCCTCGGCCCTGGCCGTCTTCTGGTCGGCATAGACGTCGACGAAGTGCCACGGATGCCGGTCCCGCAACACACCCCAGCCCAGCACCCACCCCTCATTATCAGGATCCGCCGGCAGATTTTTCGCCAGGCTGCGAATCGTCATGTACTTCTCCTCGGTGGTCCCACTTCGCGACGGCAGCAACCGTCACCCTCAAACATGACTCAACGATAGATCACCACTGAACGGCAGTGCCCAATGACACGTTGCGTTAAAGGAAACGAACGGAATCCGGCATAGCGCCTCCCACTCTCGGTAATGGCGGCGGGAAGCGTCGTTCGCCTGCAACCTGTACCATTGCCACCCATTCAAACGACCTTGAGGAATCGAAGTGAGAGGCCTGGAAAAATTCGCATCGCTGCGCTTTGTCGTGTTGCTGGCATTCATCGCTCTTGGCGCGGCGCTGCACGGGGCTGGCAAGGTCGGTTTCTGGGGCATGCTGGCGATCATGATGGCGCCGAACATCGTCTTCGCGCTATTGCGGGCCAAGGGCCAGGGCGGCGGTCAGGGCTCCTGAGCGGATTGCTGCACGGCAGGCCTCAGCAATCCTGCTGAATATGCCCACCCTCGCCGAGATTGCAGAAAAAGTTAACCACGTCGCTATTTCGATGAAATTTACTTTGCGCGCCAGTTTTTCATTTGTCTGATCCATTTATCCCGCATAGCTTTTTCCTGCACATAACCAATTTGCAGGAAGCAAATTCATGGGTCAGGCACGACAACGCAAATCAATGCTGGAAAAGTTCGAGACACTCGATCGGCAATGGCTGCTGGCGCTTTCCAGCGACGAGCGGCAGATCGTCGAGGTTGCCAGCCGCATTCATCAGCGGGTTGTGATGGAAGGCGGTATGTGGGGCGGTTGTTATCACTTGTCTTTCTTTCTCAAACGCTATTTGAAGAAAGAGCGCGATATCGATGTGAAGGTGGTCGTCGGTTGGGTCGGTGAAGACTCCTGGCGGGGCGTGGCCTCCCACGGCTGGGTGGAGTTCGGCGGGCGCCGCATCGATATTTCCCTGACCCGTACCGAAGACCCGCAGACCCTGCCCACCGGTGATTTCATCCTGCTGGACCGGGTCGTGCTGCAAGGCCGCGCAGCTTACCGCTACTACCGGGAAATTCCCGAGCAAGCCAAGGAGGCCATGATCCAGCTGGCCTTGAACCCCGAGAGCGCCGCCACGTCGAAGCTCGCACACGGACGTCACCGGCAGATGCTGGCGATGGTCGATGACGAAGCGGCCATCGACCGGTATCTGGATTCGGTTGCCGGCGGAATGGATTACCGCAGCCTGGCTTTGCTGGCCGGCCTGCCCCTGAGCTGAACGTGGCGACGGGAGTCAAGGGGAACTCAACCTTTGACCAGCTCATATTCACCGTTTTTGTTTTTCTTCACGGTAATCAATGTAAGTACGGTTTCCGAGTCCCCGGAACGGGATTTGAACACCACTTTTTCATCGTGGATTTCAATGATGTTTTCGCCGCTATCCTCTTCACGAAGAATATGCTGCTTGAAACCTGCGGTGGATTCGTTGTTGGTCATTACGTTTATCACCACCGTCGCGAAAAGTGTCGCGGCGGCAATGGCTGCAGGGGTGGCGGCTCCTCCTGTCGCGATGGCCGCTCCTGCTGCGGTGAGCGTGACCAGAGGCCCGATGACCTGTCCGGAAATACCCTCCAGTTTATCGATGATGTCCCTGAAATTATTGGGGCTGGTGATGTGTCCCTTGCCATCATCGGTGACCCAGGTGACCAGCCACCAATCCTTGCCGGACGTGAAAGTGCCGATGTTGTAATCGACGTTCATTGACGTCGAGCTTTTTTGTTCCGTTTTGATATCGGTGAACGTATCGGAGTTCTTGTAGACGTCGCTGTATTTGTGCGAGATGCCTACCGCAAGAATGTTCTTGCTCGACTTGTTGAGGATGCTGACGGTTGCCGACTTCCTTTCGGTTTTCAAACCCATGACATGATCTCCCTGTTGGCTGCAACTCGGTCGCATTTGATTGTTTGCGCCGCTTCGCTTCGAAGATTAGCCTGCATGGATAGAAGGAAGTCAGTAAATTGGCATTAGTTGTTTAGTGCGTTGTTATTCGCGAACTCTTAATGGTGTGGTACATAAGTGCCCGGCCACCTGGTTATAAACCCTGCCATGAAACTCGAACAGCCACAGGGCCGCCGTTTTGCCGGCCTGTGATAGGGTTATGGCTAATCGCCATTGAACTTTCCCGCGCCCGGCGGGATCTACCTGCGCTAACGATGTCCCGGCGTGGCTGCATCCGGATCGCGGCGAACCCCTCTGCAGGAAACGACACATGACCGAGTGGCTCCAGGCAAACGGCGAGATGGCTGAGCGGATTCGCCGTTACGACTGGGCTTCGAGCGTCCTCGGTCCCATGGCCGACTGGCCGGATGTGCTCAAGACCACGGTTTCCCTGTGCCTGGATTCCAGCTTCCCCCAGGCGGTGATGTGGGGCGAGGAGCTGGTCACGCTGCATAACGATGCCTTCCTGCCGATCCTCGGCAACAAGCCCTCGGCCCTGGGCATTCCCTTCGGTGAGGTGTGGAAGGAGGCCTGGGAGCATATTCGCCCCATCGCCGAAAGGGCCCTTGCCGGCGAAGCCACCTACATCGAGCATTTCCCCCTGATCGTCGAGCGCAGCGGCGCACCGGAGCAGGCCTGGTTCACCTTCTGCTACAGCCCGATCCGAGACGGCAAGGGGCAGGTGGTCGGGATGCTGGACACGGTCACCGAAACCACCGAGACGGTATTGGCCAACCGCAAGCTGGGCTTTCTCGATGAGCTGGCCCGCGGGACCGCCGATGTCAACGATCCCGATGCGCTCATGGCGATCACCACGCGCCTGCTGGGTGAGCACCTGCAGTTGTCGAACTGCGTCTACGCCGACATGGACCCCGATCAGGACGGCCTGACCGTGCGAGGCGAGTGGACGGCTGCAGAAACCCGCGAGTT
>DQAA01000597.1 GCA_003523465.1 Pseudomonas sp. | reverse complement strand
GCCAACGCCGCGTACCTGAAGAACCCGGCGCCGGAATACCCGTCGCTGGCCCAGCGTCGCGGCTGGGAAGGCACGGTGCTGTTGCGGGTCAAGGTGCTCGCCACGGGCAAACCCGGCGAGATCCAGATCCAGCAGAGCAGTGGTCGCCAGCAACTCGATGACGCCGCGCTGGCAGCGGTGAAGCGCTGGAGCTTCGTGCCGGCCAAGCAGGGCGATGTACCCCAGGAAGGCTGGGTGAGCGTGCCCATCGATTTCAAGATTCGCTAACCCAAATTCGCGCAACGACAGAGAGAACACATCATGAGCTTATTGGCCTCCCCCCTTGAATCCATCGAAAGCGCGGTGATCTGGCTGCTGGTCGGCTTCTCCGTGGTCACCTGGGGCCTGGCCCTGGTCAAGACCGTGCAGTTCGTCCGCCTGAAGAACCAGGACAAGCGTTTCCACAAGCAATTCTGGGCCGCCTCCAGCCTCGACTCGGCGGCTGACCTGGCCCACACCCAGCCGGGTTCCGCTGCCCGTGTTGCCCAGGCCGGCTATGCCGCCATCGCTGTTGGCGAGCCGGGCCAGGCCACTGACCTGAGCCACGCGATCAACCACCAGGACCGTCTGGAACGCGCCCTGCGCCAGCAGATAGTCCGCGAGCGCCGCTCGCTTGAAACCGGCCTGGCCGTGGTCGCCAGTATCGGCAGCACCTCGCCCTTCATCGGCCTGTTCGGTACGGTCTGGGGGATCATGGAAGCGCTCAAGGGCATCAGCGCTGCGGGCTCGGCGAGCCTGGAAACCGTGGCCGGTCCGATTGGTGCTGCGCTGGTCGCCACTGGCGTGGGTATCGCCGTCGCGGTCCCGGCGGTGCTGGTTTACAACTACTTCCTGCGGCGCCTGAAGCTCACCGCAGCTGACCTCGACGACTTCGCCCACGACTTCTACAGCCTTGCGCAGAAGAGTGCCTTCCGCGTCATCGCCCACCCTGCGCTGCACAAGGCCAACGCCTCGTCTGGCCAGCCTGTGAAAGAGGCGGTGTGACATGGCCTTTTCGACCCAGGACAGCGACGAGGTTCTCAGCGAGATCAACGTAACGCCGCTGGTGGATGTGATGCTGGTGCTGCTGGTGGTGTTCATCGTCACCGCGCCGCTGCTCACCAACGCCATCCCGATCAACCTACCCAAGACCGAGGCCGTGGCCCCGGTGGAGCAAAAGGATCCGTTGGTGGTCAGCATCGACGGGGCAGGGAAGCTGTTTATCAACAAGGATGAAATCCAGCCGGACTTGCTGGAAACCAACCTGCAGGCGGCGAAAGCCAAGGACCCCGAGGTACGGGTGCAACTGCAGGCGGACGATGGAGTGAATTATGGGGAAGTGGCCCGCGCCATGGCCTCGATCGAACGTGCGGGGATTACCAAGCTGTCGGTGATCACCGCCCGCTGAGCAACACGCAACTCAGGCAAACTTGGAGACCGGTCCTGTGGCAGGGGCTGGTCTTTTTTTTGAACGTGTCGGGATTTCCGACAGGTTGTGGATAAGCTTTGTGACAAGTGGCGTGGGGTACTCGGTTGACGTGAGTGTCGGCTGGCGTTAGATTCGCCTTCGTCGATACGGACCGGAACCCGAAAGGGGGTATCGATTTCGGAGGCGAAAGCCTCTCCTAGCCAGTGAGCGGGATAAGCGAAAGCGAAAGGACAGGCCGATATAGAGATTCAGCAAAAGCCCCAAGCGCGAAAGCCTTGGGGCTTTTTGTTTTCAGACGGATTTGCCAGCGTTGCGCATTTCCAGAATATAGCGAACGTTATGCGGCTTGCCTTTCGGCAGCGAGTGTCGGCCCCACGTGGCAACTTCATAAGCTGAAATGACCCGTAGCTTGAGCACATTGCGGGTGTTCTCCGGCTTTCTGATCGAGAAGAACATCGCGTAATCGTGCAGGTCGAGACAGTAGTAACGTTGGTTGCCGTTCATGAAGTAGGGCACCGCCAGCCCTTCGTAGAATCTTCGCTCCATGTAGTCCCGCAGTTGCTTGCTGCAGTCGTAGCGGTGTGCGCAGAAATAGCGGCGTTCGTGTTGGAAGCACACCAGTTCGCCGTGGCCCTTGTCGTCTGTGAAGCAATGGAAGCCGAACTCGAATTTCACGGTGAGCGGATCTCCGGCAACGTCGAACTGCAGATCGAATGGCTGCAAATGCGCCATCGATAGTGTCTTGCCGCCGATGATCAGGTCCTTCCATTTCATGAGGCTTGCTCGCGGGGAAAGCGAGGCAGCGTACGGTTGGTGAACTGGCGCGACAATGTGGTGTTTCTTTTCAAAACGCTTCGAGGCTGATGGGCTTTTATCAGTGAGAAGCCTTCTGCTGCGGGCTTTTCATACGGTCTGCGCAAGGTTGTTCTGACGCATCTTGTTAACATCGCACCTCGATCGGGGCGTGGCTTGTCGGGCCGCCGAATCGCCGCGCAGTGGTCCTAAAACCTGCCGCACCGAGTATCTGGATGAATGCAGTCAAGCAGGCGCTGTGAATCTGAGATGCCACCTGGCTGATACTCGTGCTGGATGGTTTGGGACCGCTGCGCGGTCCATCGCAGGCAAGCCAGCTCCTACAGGATCCGCGTGAGCCGCGAGATCGGTCGCATAGAATCTTGTCGTATATAGCCACGAAAATTCACCGATCTCCGACTTCCTTGTAGGCAATTTCCCAAGCATACTCGCCGGCCCTATCAGTCGTTGCGTTACAGGGAAATGCTGCCTAGTCTCCTGCGGTCGTCATCATTGACGACCGGCTTTGACAGGCCGTTTTCTATAGGCGCCGACTGCTATGGCAGCTGTGCGTGTGGGCGCATTCTTGCGCGCCGGGGTGCCTATGACTCGGTCTGTCAACCCACGTACAGTTGCCACCCTATTGTTTGACAGCAGGCAGGTGGTGATCCCGAGGAACATAGGAGTCACACCATGAAGAAACTTGTCCCCGATCCACCTCCCGTCCTGTGCATCCGCGCCGGCATCTCCCACGAAAAATCCATCCATCTGGCGCAGCAGCACATCGAGAGCGCCATGAACATCGCCCACGAAATCGCCGAACATGCCTGTGCCGAACAGCAGGAGCGGATCAACGCTGCCATCCTGCAGATGCAGATCAGCCGGGCCTTGCTGAAGGTCTCGGTAGCGACGATGTCAGTGGTGGTGTAGCGCCAATCGCGACGATCCGGCCCGCTCAGTGCTTCCCCGGACCGTCGTGTTCAACACCCCAGGCCCTTTTCTTTTCCATCAGGAAGTCGATGAAGGCGCGCAAGCGCAGCGGCACATGCCGACCGTGGGGATAGAGCAGGGTAAATGGCCGCGAGCGCCCGCCATACTCCGCGAGCACCTCCACCAGCGACCCATCGGCCAGCTCCCGCTCGACGATGAAGCGATAGGTCTGGAACAACCCCGCCCCGCTCTTGGCCAGGGTGACCCCACCCAGCACATCATCCGAACAGACATACCCGCCCTTGGCAGAAATTTCCCGTGGCTGGCCATTCTCGGTGAACAGCCAACTGATCCGCCGCCCGTTGCTGGGCAGCTCGAACTGGATGCACTCATGCCGTTCCAGGTCGTCCAGGGACTTCGGCGTCCCGACCCGTGCCAGGTATTCCGGCGTAGCGATCAGCACCAGCGCGGCATCCTCCAGCAACCGGGCGATCAGCGTCGAATCCGGCTGGGCGCGCACGCGAATCGCCGCGTCATAGCCCTCCTCGACGAAATCGATATTGCGATTGCCCAGATGGATGTCCACCTGCACCCTCGGACAGCGGGCGCGAAACTCCGCCAGCAGCGGCAGGATACGGTGGTGCCCATAGGTGGTGGGCAGGCTGATGCGCAGGGTGCCGCTCGGCTCCTGCTGCTGACCCATCACTTCGCGCTCCGCCTCGACCAGCTGGGTCAAGGCCTGACGGCATTGTTCGTAGTAGCTCTTGCCGCCGTCGGTCAGGCGAATGCTGCGGGTCGTGCGAACGAACAACCTCACCCCCAGCCGCTCCTCCAGCCTCGCCACCGAACGACTGACGGCCGCTGGCGTCACTCCGGCCGCCAGCGCCGCCGCCGTAAAGCTGCCCTCCTCCGCCGCCAGGCAGAACAGCTCGATGCTGCCCAGCTGCACATCGTCGAATTGTCGTATCGCCATTGATTACACCGTGTATCAACTGAAGTGCCTGAAGCCCTATTTATCTCACCCCACCGCAAAAATATAGTTCTGCCAACAGCGCGCTGAACACCCTTTCGGACCCTTTGCGGAGTAACACCATGATCAAGAAAACCGTCGTCATCACCGGCACTTCCAGCGGTATCGGCCTGGGCCTGGCCCGCGCCTTCCTGGAGCGCGGCTTCAATGTGGTCGGCAATGCGCGCAGCGAAGCGCGGCTGCAGGAGAGCAAGGCGGCATTGGGCAATCCGGCCAGCTACATCGGCGTGGCGGGCGATGTCGCCCTGCCCGGGACCGCTGAAAAACTGTTCCATGCGGCGCTGGAGACGTTCGGCCAGGTCGATGTGCTGGTCAACAATGCCGGCTTCTTCCTTGCCCGGCCCTTCATCGACTACACCCCGGCAGAGCTGGACAGCCTTCTGGAGACTAACCTGAAGGGTGTGATCCATACCTCCCAGGTAGCGGCGCGACACATGATCGAACGGGGCGAGGGGCACATCGTCAACATCACGGCGGCCGTAGCGCTGCAACCGAACCTTGCCCTGCCGTCGGCCCTGCCGGTGCTGATCAAGGGCGGTCTGAACCAGATGACCCGGGCCTTGGCGCTAGAGCTCGCGCCGCACAATATCCAGGTGAATGCCGTGGCCCCCGGCATCATCGAAACGCCGATGCACGACCCGGCCAACCGCGCATTCCTCGACGGCCTGCAGCCCAGCGGGCGGATCGGGCAGATAGAGGACATCGCCGAAGCCGTGCTGTACCTGGCTGGAGCCAACTTCGTGACCGGTGTGGTGCTGCCGGTGGATGGCGGCATGAGCACCGGCAAGTGGTAACCACTCTTTCGAACCCGACACAGGAGCTGCAACCATGCCTTTCGTAAGCCTGCGAATCACCCGCGACGGCGTCACCCGGGAACAGAAGGCCCAGGTGATCCGCGAGTTCACCGAAACCCTGGAACGGGTCCTCGGCAAGCGACCGGACCTGACCCATATCGTGATCGAGGAAGTCGATACGGATAACTGGGGGTATGCGGGGATGACCACCACGGAGTACCGCAACCGGCAAGACTAGCGAGAACACATGGGAGCGGCGCCGCGATGAAGCCGCTCCCACATTGGGACTGTGTGGTTTGTTGTACTATCTCCCGCTTCAAACCCTGCAAAAGTGACCCATGTCCCAAGATCCCACCGTATCCAACGGCCCAGGACGGCCCAAGGATCTGGCCAAGCGCCAGGCCATCCTCGAAGCCGCCAAGGAACTGTTCCTCACCAATGGTTATGCCAGCACCAGCATGGATGCGGTCGCGACAGCGGCAGGTGTGTCGAAACTGACGGTCTACAGCCACTTCAACGACAAGGAAAACCTGTTCACCGAGGCGATCATCGCCACCTGCCAGGCGCAGTTGCCGGGGCTGATCTTCGAGCTGCCCGAAGGGATACCGCTGGAGCAGGTGCTGATGAAGATCGGTCGCGGGTTCCAGGTGCTGATCAACAGCGATCATTCGGTGAAGCTGCATCGCCTGATCATTACCCAGGGTCCGCAGGATCCGAAGCTCGGGCAGATGTTCTTCGAGGCGGGACCGGCCCGGGTGCTGAAGGAAACCGAGGCATTGCTGAGGCTCGCCGACGAACGCGGCATGCTGCGGATTGCAAATCCGTCTACGGCGGCAGAGCACTTTTTCTGCCTGCTCAAGGGCGGGGCGAACTTCAGGTTGCTGCTGGGGTGTGCGGGGCCGCTGGAGGCCGAGGCGGCCGAGGCGCATGTGCGGGAGGTGGTGGAGCTGTTCCTGCGGGCCTATCGCATCTAGCCCAAACACCACAAACCCCTGTGGGAGCTGGCTTGCCAGCGATGACTTTGGTGAATTCACCATCGCAATCGCTGGCAAGCCAGCTCCCACAGGGTTATTCACAGGCCAGAAGAATGATGATCACTCGAAAATCGACAGATCCAGCGGCCTGATATCCCCCATCCAGATCGCGTGATCGCGGTGATCCGCCAGTTCATCCCCGGTCAGCGGATGCAGGAACACCACCAGTCCCTTCCGATACAACGCCAGCCACGGCAACACCACCCCGATCAACTCCGGCGCGAACGCCAGCTGGCAGCTCCAGTCCGGATGCGGCCCCACCGGCTGCCGGTGCATGCGCCCCATGGTCACCGGAAACAACTGGGCGGTTTCCTCGCACAACGCCCGCGCCTGCTCGAAGGTGCCGGCGTCGTAATAAACATGGGCGTGATAGCCCTTGATCCTTTCCACTCTCCCTCCCAATAGCGCAAATCGACCGAGCCCGGACTATACCGGGAGGCGGGATTGTTCTTCACCCAACCATTCGACGAATCGTTCGACCAGCGTACTGCGCCGTTTACGTGAAGGACGTACTACGTAGTATCCCTTTTCAGAACGAATCGATGAATCCAGCGGCCTGCATATCAGGCCCTGATCGAGCAGGGCATCGACGAGATGGCGCCAGCCGATGGCCACGCCCTGGCCGGCGATCGCGGCCTGGATCAGCAAGGTGTAGTTGTCGAAACGCAGCGGGCCGGGGGTAGGTGGACCAGGCAATTTCAGCTCGCGGAACACGCCGTTCCAGTCGAACCAGCGGCTCGCCGACTCACCGCGCAGGTGCAGCAGCGGCAGTTTCAGCAGGGCGTCCGGCGCCAGCGGCAGGGCCTTTTCGCCCAGCAAACGCGGGCTGCACACCGGAAAAACCTCTTCATCGAACAGCCACAGGCTCTCGCCCTGGGGGAAGCGCCCGTCACCGAACAGCACCGCTACATCGATATCCGGGCGCAGCATGGCGTGGCTGCGTTCGCTGGTGACCAGGCTCACGTCCACCCGTGGATTGGCCTGGTGAAAACGCTGCAGGCGGGGCATCAACCAGTACGCCGCGAAGGCGAAATCGGTGGCCACCCGCAGCACTTCATGCTGGTCATGACCCACCACCTGGGCCACGCCCTCGTCGAGATTGAGCATGCCCATGTGTACTTGCTCGTACAGCAGTACACCGGCCTCCGTCAGCTCTATTCCGCGGTAGATACGGTCGAACAGCCGTGCGCCCAGCTGCTCTTCCAGGCGCTTGATCTGCTGGCTCACCGCCGGCTGGGTGGTGCCCAGTTCCACTGCCGCTGCGGTGAAACTGCGCAACCGCGCGGCCACCTCGAACACCCGCAATACGTCCAGCGACATCCCGCCCAAGGCTTCAAACATAAGCTCAGCTAATCCTAGTCATTGCCCGGCATGGGCTTTACCCAAGTTATGCACAGTCGCAAGCTGAGTTCCAGCCGCTTCCCATAACGCCTGACGATGGAATGCCGTGACCCTATGAACGCCAAGAACATCCTTTTCATCATGGCCGACCAGATGGCCGCGCCCCTGCTGCCGATCTACGGACCGTCCCCGATCAAGATGCCCCACCTCAGCCGCCTCGCCGCCGAGGGTGTGGTATTCGATTCGGCCTACTGCAACAGCCCGCTGTGCGCGCCGTCGCGCTTCACCCTGGTCAGCGGCCAGTTGCCGAGCAAGATCGGCGCCTACGACAACGCCGCCGATTTCCCCGCCGACATCCCGACCTACGCCCACTACCTGCGCCGCCTCGGCTACCGCACGGCGCTGTCGGGCAAGATGCACTTCTGCGGCCCGGACCAGCTGCACGGCTACGAAGAGCGCCTGACCAGCGACATCTACCCGGCGGACTACGGCTGGGCCGTGAACTGGGATGCCCCGGACGAACGCCCGAGCTGGTACCACAACATGTCCTCGGTGCTCCAGGCCGGGCCTTGCGTGCGCACCAACCAGCTGGATTTCGATGAAGAAGTGGTGTTCAAGGCGCAGCAATACCTCTACGACCATGTCCGCGAGGACGACGGGCGGCCGTTCTGCCTCACCGTGTCCATGACCCACCCCCACGACCCCTACACCATCCCCAAGGCGTTCTGGGACCTGTACAGCGACGACGCCATCCCCATGCCCCATGTGCCGTTCAGCCAGGACGAGCTGGACCCGCATTCGCAACGCCTGCTCAAGGTCTACGACCTGTGGGACAAACCGCTGCCCGTTGACAAGATCCGCGACGCCCGCCGCGCCTACTTCGGCGCCTGCAGCTACATCGACGCCAACATCGGCAAGCTCCTGGCGACCCTCGAAGAGACCGGCCTGGCCGAGGACACCCTGATCGTCTTCTCCGGCGACCACGGCGACATGCTTGGCGAGCGGGGGCTCTGGTACAAGATGCACTGGTTCGAGATGTCTGCCCGGGTGCCGCTGCTGGTGCATGCGCCGGGGCAGTTCGCGCCGGGCCGGGTCGGGGCCAGCGTGTCCACTTGCGATCTGTTGCCTACGCTGGTCGAGCTGGCCGGGGGCAAGGTCGAGGACAACCTGCCACTGGATGGCCGCTCGCTGCTCGGTCACCTGAACGGGGAGGGCGGCCATGACGAGGTGATTGGCGAGTACATGGCCGAAGGCACCATCAGCCCGCTGATGATGATTCGCCGCGGCCCGTGGAAATTCATCTACAGCGAGGACGACCCCTGCCTGCTCTACAACGTCGCCAATGACCCGCGGGAACTCGACAACCTCGCCACCCATCCACAGCATGCCGAGCGAGTGGTGGCCTTCCTCAAGGAGGCTCGCCAGCGCTGGAACATCCCGCAGTTGCGCGAGCAGGTCGTGGCCAGCCAGCGCCGCCGCCGCTTCGTTGCCGGCGCGTTGTCCACCGGCACACTCAAGAGCTGGGACCACCAGCCGATGGTCGACGCCAGCCAGCAATACATGCGCAACCACATCGATCTCGACGATCTCGAACGCAAGGCACGTTATCCACAACCAGGTCGCTAACTATCCGAGGACGGAGCATGAAAGGGTTATCCACAAGCGTTATCGCGGTTGTCTTTACCCTCACTGTCGGCGCCGTGCAGGCCGATGACAGCAAGTGCGACACGGTGAAAATGGCCGACCCCGGCTGGAGCGACATCGCCGCCACCAACGCCATCGCGCGGGTCCTGCTGGAGGGCGCGGGCTACCAGGCCAAGGTCGATTCCCTGGCCGTGCCGATCATCTATGGCGGCCTCAAGGACGGCCTGGTGGATGCCTTCCTCGGCAACTGGATGCCGGCGCAGCAGGGCTTCCATGACAAGTTCATCGCCAGCGGCGACGTCGATCAACTGGCGCGCAACCTGGAGGGCACCGAATTCACCCTGGCCGTGCCGGAGTACGTGTGGGAGGCAGGGGTGAAGGACTTCGCCGACCTGCAAAAGCATGCCGGCGACTTCGACAGGAAGCTCTACGGCATCGGCTCCGGCGCCCCGGCCAACCTCTCGCTGCAGTCGATCATCGACAAGAACGAGTTCAACCTCGGCGGCTGGAAGCTGGTGGAGTCCAGCGAGCAGGCGATGCTGGCCCAGGTGCATCGGGCGGTGAAACGGGAGAAGTCGATCGTGTTCCTCGGCTGGACCCCGCACCCGATGAACGTGCAGCTGAAAATGCGCTACCTCACCGGCGGCGAGCAATGGTTCGGCAGCAGCGGCAGCGTCAACACCGTGACCCGCAAGGGTTATGCACAGGCCTGCCCGAACCCGGCGAAATTGCTGGCCAACCTGAAATTCACCCTGGACATGGAAAACACCATCATGGCCAACGTTGTGGATAACAAGGTCAGCTACGAAGACGCCGCCAAGGCCTGGATCCGCGCCAACCCGAGCGTGCTGGACGGCTGGCTGCAGGGGGTGAAAACCCGCGACGGTGGCGATGCCCTGGCCGCCGTGAAAGCGAAACTCTGAGCCGCCCCGGCTTGCAGCCGCGAG
>DQAA01000118.1 GCA_003523465.1 Pseudomonas sp. | reverse complement strand
CCTGCTGCTGGGCGCGGCAGATCGGCTGGCGCACATCGAAGCTGCGGACCTGGCCGTCTTCGAGCATCAACAGTTCGACCCGCGGGTCGTCATGCACCACCAGCGCGGCGAAAGCCCGTTCGATATTGCTCAGGACCACCGCCGGCATGTCGGTGTGCCGGGTGGTGGCGATGCGCAGGTTGAAGGTGCCGGGGGAGCGCGCGGCCAGGGTCAGTTGCGCGGCGCGCAGGAAAGCGAGGGTCTGGGTACTGTCCTGGCTGCCGGTGTACACCAGCATCACCTTGAGCCCGGCGATGCTTTCAAGACCACCGGCAACCACCAGCAAACGCTGTATCAACAACTGCAAGGACGCACGCTGACCCTGGGTCATGCGTTCCAGCACCCGCTGCAACACCTGCTGATAAACATACTGCATGGCCTGGTCGTGAATCGCGCCCATGTTCAATTCCCTGATAAATATCGCAATCATTGAAAACTTGATGACCGCCCGCACAAGTGCATATGCGAAGTCCCCACGGAATTCGACGTGGTTATCCAGAGCGGTACAGCGTCTGCCTTGAAGGAAACTTCTTACATTCCTACAAAGTTAACTGACACGTTGTCAGGCATCTCGGCAGAACCTTCCTGCAACCTGCGCGAGGCCGCGCGGCGGGGGTCTCGGCTTGATCGGGTAACTCGATGGACATATCTCGCTCCTTGAGACGACAACCGGCGGAACATTTTTCTCGTGTGCGGACAAGTTCATATCGCATAGGTCCCGGCGGTTTCCGCACAACGCCGGGTAACTCTACAGACACGGAAATACCTTTATTCCGACAGCAACAACATAGCCCAAGCGATGTCCTTAGTCCCCATAAGACTAATAGGAAATTTCTGAAATTTAGGGGGGCGATATTCACAAAAAAGCCCGAGAAGATACTCGGGCTTGGTGGGAGGCTACGGAAAAACCTGTCAGGCGTCGGGCAGTTCCAATACCACGCGACCGCCGCAAGGGCATTCGTCCATGTGTCGGTGGGCGTCCACCACGCGCTCGAACGGGTAGACCTGGATGATCTGCGGCAGCAGCTGGCGGTCCGCAGTGAACTGGTTGATATCCCGCAGGGCGCGATGCAGGGCGACCTGGTCCTGGGTGATGCCCAGCTCCGGCTTGCCGGTGAAGTTGCTGATGCAGTGGACGAAGAACTGGATGTTCTTCTGGAACGCTGCGCAGGCCGGGAACGGCGTCTGGTTGCCGCCCTGCAGGCCATACAGCACCAGGCTGCCCCGTGGCGCGAGGACATCGCCGAGCAGCGACATCTGCGGCCCGCCGAGACCGTCCAGGACCATATCGACGCCACGGTTGTCGGTGTACTTGTTGATCTGCATGAGCAGATCCTGTTCCTCGGTGACGATCACCTTGTCGGCACCGAGCTTGAGCAGCGGTTCACGCTCGTCGGCCTCGCGGGTCGCGGCGATCACCTTCAGGCCCAGGGCCTTGCCCAGTTGCACGAAGGATGGCCCGGCGCAGTGGCTGGCATCGGTGATCAGCGCGGTCTGCCCGGCCTTGGCACGGGCCAGGTCGACATAAGCGAAGTAGGCCATGAGGAACGGCGTGTAATGCACGCTGGCCTCGATCGGGCTGAGGATGTCCGGGTAACGGGTCAGCGCGGTGCGCGGCAGGACGATGATCTCGCCGTAGACCGGATGCTCGTTGGGGCTGGTCGCCGGGAAGCTGGCAACCTTGTCGCCCACGGCCAGGTCATCGACGCCCTCGCCCACGGCCATTACCACGCCGGCCATTTCATGACCGATACCGGCAGGCAGACGGGCCTGGGACGGCGCCAGGTTCTGCCGCCAGAGCACGTCGTACCAACTGACGCCAATCGCCTGGACACGAATCTGCACTTCCCCGGCAGCCGGCGCGGGCGTTGGCAGCTCCTCTATCTTGAGCACCTCGGCCTGACCGAACTTGTGGAAACGGATCATGCGGGACATCGCAAACCTCGCCTTTTAAACCTCTAATGCCCTGAACTCTATCGGGGCTTTCACGGTTAGACCATCAGTGGTCATTAATAGTCGACATGCTTGTCATCGATTGGGCTCATGCTAGGGTGCTTGCCGTAAACTGGCACACGGCCATAATCTGTGCCGCAGGGTAACAGTCTTTACCCGCAAGAATCACCCCTCGCCCCACCCGCCAACGAAGCGAAGCCGATGAACCGAAACGACCTGCGCCGCGTCGATCTCAATCTATTGATCGTTTTCGAGACCCTGATGCACGAACGCAGCGTCACCCGGGCGGCTGAAAAGCTCTTTCTTGGGCAGCCGGCGATAAGTGCGGCCCTGTCCCGCCTGCGCACCTTGTTCGACGACCCGTTGTTCGTCAGGACCGGGCGCAGCATGGAGCCTTCGGCGCGGGCGGTAGAAATCTTCGCCCTGCTCTCCCCGGCGCTGGACTCCATCTCCACTGCGGTCAGCCGCGCTGCCGACTTCGACCCGGCGACCAGCACGGCGGTATTTCGCATCGGCCTCTCCGACGACGCCGAATTCGCCCTGCTGCCGCTGCTGCTCAAGCGGGTGCGCGCGGAAGCGCCGGGGGTGGTGCTGGTGGTGCGGCGGGTCAACTACCTGCTGATGCCTGCCCTGCTCGCCTCCGGGGAAATTTCGGTGGGCGTCAGCTACACCCAGGACCTCCCGGCCAATGCCAAGCGCAAGGTACTGCGCCGCAGCATGCCCAAGCTGTTGCGGGCCGATAGCGTGCCGGGGGCGTTGAGCCTGGATGACTTCTGCAAGCGGCCCCATGCGCTGGTGTCGTTCGCCGGGGACTTGAGCGGGTTCATCGACGAGGAACTGGCGAAGCTCGGGCGGGAAAGGCACGTGGTGCTGGCGGTACCGCAGTTCAATGGGCTGGGGAGCTTGCTGACGGGGACGGATATCGTGGCGACGGTGCCGGACTATACCGCTGACATTCTTACTGCTGCGGGTGGGCTGCGGGCGGAGGAATTGCCGCTGGAGACCAGGACGTTCGAGCTGCATATGGCCTGGAGGGGGGCGCAGGATAATGATCCTGGGGAGNNCTGAGGTCTAGGATTCAGATGTTCTTTGGCGACCCTGACAGTCTTTAGGGGCTTCGCGCATGCTTGTTAGCTGATCATTTCTGCCATTTTCTAGCCTCGCAGAGCAATTTACTCCCAGCTAATTGCTACATTTGGGGCATATTTGAGGGCATGCTTTGGATGGTTTGAAAAGGATGCCCCCAACCGTCATTGTTGTCCCGTAGAGTCGACCCGCAAACTGCCAAACATCTCGGCAATATCCTGACCATTACATCCTCGCGATGACAGTCTGCATTTATCGCCGTAACGGAGAAAAGCAAGGCGCGCTAGCCTGCAAATTCACCAGCACTGCCTCATACTCCAAATCTCCCTCAGCCTCTCGTGCAGGGATCACCTCGCCATGTAACTGAGCACGCAGGTCATCCCAACGTTCCAATAAAACCTGCCAGTTATATTCATCGTAGGTCCCTCGAAAGATCACCGGATGCACATCAATGCGTGGTAGCTCCGCCGCTGGAACATCCCGCTCCAATTCTTCGTCCAGTTGGCGACTCCAGTGACTGCCCACCCGGTCGACCCGGCCGATCTGCTGCTCAACCACACCGGGGTTCCATTCCGGGTGCATGAGGATCACGGTGCGGCAGGCCAGGTGCAGGTTGAGACCTTCGCGACCGACGGCGGACTGGGCCACCAGCACCCGAGGGAAGCTGTCGGAGCGATTGAAGGCCATCTGCAATAGGCGGCGGGTGGACTGCTCGGTGCCGCCATACATCAAGCGGGCGAAGCCACCCTCCTGGTGGGCGTATTCATCCTGCAGGCGGGCCAGGAGCGGTTCCCATTGCAAGGCCACTTCGTCCTGGGCGATGTCGCTGTCGTCCGCATACCGGTCGCTGGCAGCCTCCAGCAACTGGCGGAAGGCCGCGCAGACTTGCTCGGGGGTCGGTGATCCGGCCGGATCGCCGGTCAGGTCGAGGATCGCCCGGGTGAACAGCGCCACGGGATGCTTCTCGGCCGCGTCAGCCAGGTCCTTGTTGAGCTCGGCGTCCCTGAGACATCCGAACATGGCCAGGGGCACTTGCTCGTGTTCGCCCAGCCCCGCATCCAGCCACTCCAGCAGGCGTCGGCGCAGTTGCTCGCGGCGCGCGCCCTGGCTGTTGTACTGGCGAGCCAGCAATTCGGGGGTCACGGCAAGGTCCAGGGGCGACTGCAACTGGCGATGGGCAACCTGTACCGCGGCCCACTCGGAATGATATCGGTGTCATCGGCGCGGATAACGCTCTGCGGCCAGTACACCCCGGCGTCCAGCCTGCGCAGCATTTCCCGGGCGTTGAGCAGGCGTACCAGGGCGCGCATGGGCGCGGTGAAACGCCCGAACACCAGGACCTTCTCCTTGCGCTCGTGCACCGCTTCGATGGCGCTGATCGTGGCCAGGATCGCCGGATGCTCGAACAGGTGATGAGGGCTCTGGAACGCCTGGGCAGCGCTCCTCAACCACCATTGCACGCGCTGCTGGCGCTTTTCATCGAGCGGATCGAGCGGCTGGTCCGGCGTCGATGCGGACGGTTCCACGGGTTCATCAATCTGCCCGAGCAGGTCGGCGATCCCGTGACCGTTGGCCAGGGTCAAGCGCAGGCGCTTGGCCGTGGCGTTTTCCTCCAGTCGCGACGCCACCGAGAGCGCCTCGGTCGCGCACACCGCCTGGCGCCAGGGCAGCGCCAGGCGCTGAACATCCACGCTGACCGGCTCGCGGGTATTGCGATGGCTCTCCCCACGGGTGCGTTCGGTGAAGCGCAGGACGTCGGCGTCTTCGCGCTTGTCCCGGCGCAGCAGATAGGGACGGAGCATGGTCTGGAAGGCGCTGGCCGCGGTCTCGTAACGATGCCGTGCGGCGTCACTCGAACGCCAATGGATGCGCAGGTGACGGATGGCCTGGTCAAAGTCGTCGATCACCGGCTGAAGCCGGTCGCACACGGCCTCGTCCAGCCCCAGCCGCTGGAAGGTCTGCCGCCATTGCTGGACGTTCAATTCCACGGGGGTTGCGGTCAGGCACAGGCGTCGGCAATCCGGCGCGCCGCAGAGCATGCCGAGCAAACGGCTGAGGCCACCGTCGCTGCCGCGACCTTTATGGGCTTCGTCAATCACCACCAGGTCGAACGCGCCCAGGCCAATCCCGACGGTCTGCTCCAGCCAGCTTCGATAGAGGCTGCCGTTGCCGTAGTCGGTGTAGACCTCCGGGTGGGGCCAGGGGTGCTGTGCAGTGACATCGCTCAACCAGGCACTGGCAGGTTGCCGGGGATTGTCCCAGAGTGCGTTGACGATACTGGCTGCGGTATTGGTGACCCACTTATCGTATTTACCCGAGTGCAGATAACCGTTCGGATACCGGGTCCCGGTTGCCTTGCGCCACTGCGCAAACACCTCGGGTACCAGTTCCCTGCGCCAACGCTGGGTGCCCTCTCCAAGGCGCCAATTGGCGAAAGCATGGGACAGCAGCACGGTTGGCACCTCGAACCACGGGGTCTGCTCGNNGGCCCCCCAGGCTTCGAAATAACCCAGCAACCCGCGAAGCATGGGGGGCACGCTGACGCCGCCGCGTTTCAGTTCGTCCTGCCACTGATAGCCCAGCCCCGGCGGCGCGATGATCGCGGCACGGCCTCCGGCCTCGTTGACCGCGCCAATCAGCTCGACGGCGATACGGGTCTTGCCCATGCCCACTTCGTCGGCCAGCACGACGCCGTGTTCGCCGATGCGCTCGGCCAGC
>DQAA01000039.1 GCA_003523465.1 Pseudomonas sp. | reverse complement strand
AGACCAAGGTGACCGCCAAGACGCCGAACCCGACCTGGACGCCGCCGGCGTCGATCAAGGCCGAGCACGCTGCCGACGGCGATCCGCTGCCGAACGTGGTCCCGGCAGGGCCGGACAACCCGCTGGGTCCATTCAAGTTCACCCTGGGCGTTCCGGGCTACCTGATCCACGGTTCCAACAAGAAGTTCGGCATCGGCATGCGCACCAGCCATGGCTGCTTCCGCATGTTCAACAACAATGTGCTGGAGCTGGCGAAGATGGCCCCGGTCGGTACCCCGGTGCGGATCATCAACGAGCCGTACAAGTTCGGTCTGAGTGGTGGCAAGGTCTACCTTGAAGCGCATACCCCGCTGGACGACAAGGGCGATCCATCGGTAGTGGACAAGCACACTGCGGTGATCAACGCGCTGCTCAAGCGTGAAGACCTGGCCAATAGTGTTCAGGTGAACTGGGACATGGTGCGTGATGTAGTGGCGGCCGAAGATGGCATGCCGGTAGAGATCGCCGTGCCGACCGCGCCGGATGGCAATGTGCCAATGGTCTCGAGCAATCCGTATCAACAGCAGTAGTTGCCAAACGAATGTATCGAGGGGCCGCTTAGCGGCCCCTTTTTGTTTGTCCGGGACAATCCTTCAGGCAATAAAAAAGCCGACCCACAAGTGGGTCGGCTTCAAATAACAATCCCGGGGGATTATTACTTGCGGCTGGCTTTTTCCAGCATACGCAGAGCGCGCTCGTTAGCTTCGTCAGCAGTCTGCTGAGCTTTCTGAGCTGCAGCCAGAGCGTCGTCAGCTTTGCGATACGCTTCGTCAGCGCGAGCTTGTGCACGAGCTGCTGCGTCTTCGGTAGCGGTCAGGCGAGCTTCGGTTTCTTTGGAGACGCTGCTGCAACCGGTAGCCAGAACTGCGGCCAGGGCCAGAGCAGAGAATTTCAGAACGTTGTTCATCGTGTTCCCCTTCAAGGACTTTCTATTAAATAGCCATCTCTCAACAAAGAGAAACTGGCCGGCGTACATAGTACCCATTACTTGTAGTAAGTAAACTGACCGAACGCAAGAATTGGAAAAAAATTGCCTTGCCAGAGGGCTTGACGCCAGCTATGTGCCAAAAGCGTGCGTTTGCGCGCTTTTGCAGTGTAAGGCGTTCTTCTGAAAGTACTTTTTGTTGAACTAATCGTGACTTTTAGTGTCAAGTTGCGTCATAACAAACGGATCATCCGGTTGCAGTTTAAGGACGTTGCCAGGCGCGCCATTCGCGCGTCCGGGGCGTGGAATTTTTTCCGACCAGTACCTTGAGCATCCGGGCAGGGGGCGCCTACTATTTGTAGCGTGCCCGCAGCCTGGAGAACGAGCAGGCTGTTCTCGCTGTCCAACGGGGCACGGGGTGGCGTAGAGGTTCCTTCGCCGGACAAACATCGGTTAAGGTAGGGTTTTGTTACAAGACCCGCGAGGAGTAGTGATGAGCGAGGCGTTGTCCATCCACCATGACCAGGCTGGTCATCAATTCGAGACCAATGTGGACGGTCATCGTGCCTACCTGACCTACATGGACCTGGGTAAGCAGACGCTGGATATCTATCGCACTTTCGTGCCCAACGCCCTGCGCGGTCGCGGTATCGCTGCGGCACTTACCGAACGGGCGCTGGCCTACGCCGACGAGTGCGGCTACACGGTGATTCCTTCCTGCTCCTATGTCGAACGCTACATGGAGCGTCATCAGAAGCATTCGTCCAAGGTCTGACGGTTCTTCTTATATATCCCAGACACGAAAACGCCGGGCAATTGCCCGGCGTTTTCATTGGTGCACTCAGGCGCGGCGTTTCGGCAGCACGTCCTTGAGCTTGGTGCGCATGTTGCGCAGGGTGGTGGCGGTAGCTTCCCAGTCGATGCAGGCATCGGTGATGGACACGCCGTATTGCAGCTGGTCGAGGTCCTTTGGAATGGCCTGGCAGCCCCAGTTCAGGTGGCTTTCGACCATCAGGCCGATGATCGACTGGTTGCCTTCGAGGATCTGGTTGGCGACGTTCTCCATGACCAGCGGCTGCAGGGCCGGGTCCTTGTTGGAGTTGGCGTGGCTGCAGTCGACCATGATGTTCGGCTGGATCTTGGCCTTGTTCAGTGCCTGCTCGCACAGGGCGACGCTGACCGAGTCATAGTTCGGCTTGCCGTTGCCGCCACGCAGGACCACGTGCCCGTAGGCGTTGCCCTTGGTGGTGACGATGGATACGCCGCCTTCCTGGTTGATGCCGAGGAAGCGGTGCGGGCTGGAGACCGATTGCAGGGCGTTGATCGCCACGGTCAGGCCGCCGTCGGTGCCGTTCTTGAAGCCGACCGCAGAGGACAGGCCGGAGGCCATTTCGCGGTGGGTCTGGGATTCGGTGGTGCGGGCGCCGATGGCCGACCAGCTGATCAGGTCCTGCAGGTACTGCGGGGAGATCGGGTCGAGGGCTTCGGTGGCGGTGGGCAGGCCCATTTCGGCCAGGTCCAGCAGCAGCTTGCGACCGATGTGCAGGCCGTCCTGGATCTTGAACGAGTCATCCAGGTACGGGTCGTTGATCAGGCCTTTCCAGCCGACGGTGGTGCGCGGCTTCTCGAAGTAGACGCGCATCACCAGGTAAAGGGTGTCGGAGACTTCCGCGGCGAGCACCTTGAGGCGCTCGGCGTATTCATGGGCGGCCTTGATGTCATGGATAGAGCAGGGGCCGACCACGACGAACAGGCGGTGATCCTTGCCGTCGAGGATATTGCGCACCACTTCACGGCCCGCGGTCACGGTCTGAAGCGCGGTGGCGCTGAGTGGGAGCTCCTTCTTGAGCTGATCGGGGGTGATCAGGGTCTCGTTGGAGGCAACGTTAAGGTCATCGATCGGTAAATCAGCCATCGTGTTACTCGTCAGGTCACGGATGCCGGCCGCCAGCCCCGTGCGGCGGAGCAGCATGATTGAGCTCAGCGGGGTGCGGAACCTTAGCGCGTAATCCCTTGCCACGACAATGGGCAAGTGCCTGATAACGGTGCGTTCAGGGCCTTTGAAACCGGGTTTTTGCGACTAAAGTGGCTGGGGGCATAATCGTGTGGTGAATTTGTGAGCCGCCATGAGAGGACAAAGGATGAGCAAAGGCCTGAATGACAAACTGGTAGTGGCAATCTCTTCCCGAGCCCTGTTCGACCTCAGCGAGAGTCATCGGCTATTTCTCGCCGAAGGGGTCGAGGCTTATCGCCAGTACCAGATCGACCACGAGGACGAGCCCCTGCAGCCGGGTGACGCCTTCCTTCTTGTGGAAAAGCTCCTGGGCCTCAACACGTTGCTCGGCCAGCAACGGGTCGAGGTGGTGCTGGTTTCGCGCAACAGTGCCGATACCGGCCTGCGCGCCTTCAATTCCATCGAGCACTACGGCCTCGGCATTTCCCGTGCGGCGTTCGTCGGTGGGCGCAGTCCTTATCCTTATCTGGCCGCGTTCGGTTGCCATCTGTTCCTCTCCACCGACGCCGATGACGTACGCAGCGCCCTGGCTGCCGGCTTTGCGGCGGCCACCATCCTGTCCGGCGGCGTGCACCGCGAAGCCACCGAAGAACTGCGCATCGCCTTCGACGGTGACGCCGTGCTGTTTTCCGACGAGTCCGAGCGGGTCTACCAGATGGGCGGGCTGGAAGCCTTCCAGGCCAACGAGCGTCAGTCTGCGCGCCAGGCCTTGCGCGGTGGACCGTTCAAGCCGTTCCTCGCCGCACTCAACCAGTTGCAGGGCGAGTTCCCCAGCAGTGCCTGCCCGATCCGCACTGCGCTGGTGACCGCGCGCTCGGCACCGGCCCATGAGCGGGTGATCCGTACCCTGCGCGAGTGGGATATCCGCCTCGACGAATCGCTGTTTCTCGGCGGCCTCGACAAGTCGGCCTTCCTCGAAGCGTTCGCCGCCGACGTGTTCTTCGATGACCAGGCCGGGCACTGCGAACGTGCCGGTCGGGTGGTCGCCACCGGGCATGTGCCGCACGGTATCAGCAACCAGTCGGACCCCGTCTGAGCCCCGCCGGACGGGGCCTGCGCATCGGTAGGGCGCTGCTAAGCTGAAGCTTGCCCTGCCGCTCCGGCAGTCGAGGAGGTCAAATGATCCGTTCGATGTTGTACGCCACGGACCTCGGTGTTTACGCGCCTTATGTCATGCAACACGCGCTCGCCCTGGCGCGGAATTTCAACGCTCAGCTCTACGTGATCCATGCCGTGGAGCCCATGGGGCAATTTGCCGAATCGCTGCTGCAGAGCTACCTGGACGAACAGACCCTGGACCAGTTGCACCGCCAGGGCGTGAATACTGTGATGGCCAATATCGAACAGCGGGTGCTGGAGAATTTTCGCGACGAGCTGGGTGACCAGGAGGACCTGGCGCTGATCCGCGCAGTGCGGGTGCGCCAGGGTGACCCGGCGGAGGTGATCCTGGAGCAGGCGCAGCGCCTGGAAGTCGATCTGCTGATCGTCGGCAGCCATAGCCAGGGCGCCGGGGCGGAAATCCCGATTGGCCGCACCGCCGTGCGCATTCTGCAACTGTCGCCGGTGCCGGTGTACATGGTGCCGCTCGCCCAACACTTGGGGCGGCGAAAATCCTGACGGACTTTTCCGTGTGGTCTGTAAGAAAACTGGTGAAATTGTTCTAGATTTATTCTCCTGACCACTAATATAGTTATAACTCGTCGCTGTTGCCGGTGACGCCCAGCCTCTGAGGGATACCTATGAAGCTTCAACAATTGCGCTACATCTGGGAAGTGGCGCACCACGACCTCAACGTTTCCGCGACAGCGCAGAGCCTGTACACGTCCCAGCCGGGGATCAGCAAGCAGATTCGCCTGTTGGAAGACGAGCTGGGCGTGGAAGTGTTTGCCCGCAGCGGCAAGCACCTGACCCGCGTCACCCCGGCGGGTGAGCGGATCATCAACACCGCAGGGGAAATCCTGCGCAAGGTCGAGAGCATCAAGCAGATTGCCCAGGAATTCTCCAACGAGAAGAAAGGCACCCTGTCCATCGCCACCACCCACACCCAGGCGCGTTATGCCCTGCCGCCGGTGATCAGCTCGTTCATCAAGCAGTACCCGGAAGTGGCCCTGCATATGCACCAGGGCTCGCCGATGCAGATCGCCGAGATGGCCGCCGACGGTACCGTCGACTTCGCCATCGCCACCGAAGCCCTGGAGCTGTTCGGTGACCTGGTGATGATGCCGTGCTACCGCTGGAACCGTTGCGTGGTGGTGCCCCAAGGCCACCCGCTGACCAAGCTGCCGAAGCTGACCCTGGAAGCGCTGGCCGAGTACCCGATCGTTACCTACGTGTTCGGTTTCACTGGTCGTTCCAAGCTGGACGAAGCCTTCAGCCATCGCGGCCTGACCCCGAAAGTGGTGTTCACCGCCGCCGACGCCGACGTGATCAAGACCTACGTGCGCCTCGGCCTGGGTGTTGGCATCGTCGCCAAGATGGCGGTGGATACCAAGCTCGACAACGACCTGGTGGTCCTCGATGCCAGCGAGCTGTTCGAGTCCAGCATCACCAAGATCGGTTTCCGTCGCGGTACTTTCCTGCGTGGCTTCATGTGCGATTTCATCGAGAAATTCGCCCCGCACCTGACCCGCGAAGTGATGGCCAAGGCCATCCAGTGCCACAACAAGCAGGAGCTGGAAGAGCTGTTCCACGGTGTCGAGCTGCCGGTGCATTGAGTTTCCCGCAGTCATGAAAAAACCGGCCTCGGCCGGTTTTTTCGTTTCTGGCGATCAGTGCCTGGCAGTCACGCCTTGCTGATCAGGTTGCCGGCATGCAGCCCGCATTCCTTCTGGGTCGATTCCTCCCACCACCAGCGGCCTTCACGCTCGTGCTGGTTCGGCAGTACCGGGCGGGTGCATGGCTCGCAGCCGATGCTGATGAAGCCGCGCTCGTGCAGGCTGTTGTACGGCAGTTCGAGCATGCGGATGTAGCCCCAGACTTCCTCGCTGCTCATCTGTGCCAGCGGGTTGAACTTGTACAGGGTGCGCTCCGGAGTGGAGAAAGCGCTGTCGATCTCCAGCGCGGCGACCTGGCTGCGGGTGCCCGGGCTCTGGTCGCGGCGCTGGCCGGTGGCCCAGGCGCTGACGGTGCTCAGCTTGCGTCGCAGTGGTTCGATCTTGCGTACGCCGCAGCATTCGCCGTGGCCGTCCTTGTAGAAGCTGAACAGGCCCTTTTCCTTGACGAAGGGGTCGAGCTTGTCGCGGTCGGGGGAGAGGATCTCGATCGGCAGCTTGTATTGCTCGCGGACCTGGTCGATGAAGCGGTAGGTCTCCGGGTGCAGGCGCCCGGTATCGAGGCTGAATACCTTGACCTGCTTGTTCAGCTTCCAGGCCATGTCCACCAGCACCACGTCCTCGGCGCCGCTGAAGGAAATCCACAGGTCGTCGCCGAAATGCTCGAAGGCGAGCTTGAGGATGTCCTGCGGGGATTTGTTGGCGTAGGTCGCGGCGAGGGCGGCGACGTCGAAGGGTTGGCTCATCAGGCGGCTTCCGGTCATTGAATGGCGCTTGGCGCTCGTAGTGCCGCAGATGTTACCAAAAAATGCCGGCTAGACGGACCGCAATGCTGGCCGTAGAGTGCGCCTTCCCATTTTTGGCGTTGTTCGAGGAGTGAGCTGTGGAAATTGCCTGTCTCGATCTGGAAGGCGTATTGGTCCCGGAAATCTGGATCGCCTTCGCGGAAAAAACCGGAATCGAATCGCTGCGGGCTACCACCCGCGATATTCCGGACTACGACGTACTGATGAAGCAGCGCTTGCGCATTCTCGACGAGCACGGCCTGAAGCTGTCGGATATCCAGGAAGTCATCGCCACCCTCAAACCGCTGGACGGTGCCATCGACTTCGTCAACTGGCTGCGCGAGCGCTTCCAGGTGGTGATTCTCTCCGACACCTTCTACGAGTTCTCCCAGCCGCTGATGCGCCAGCTGGGCTTCCCGACCTTGCTGTGCCATCGCCTGATCACCGACGAGAACGATCGGGTGGTGAGCTATCAACTGCGCCAGAAGGACCCGAAGCGCCAGTCGGTGCTGGCCTTCAAGAGCCTGTACTACCGGGTGATCGCGGCAGGGGATTCGTACAACGACACCACCATGCTGGGCGAGGCGGATGCGGGGATCCTGTTCCATGCGCCGGAGAATGTGATTCGCGAGTTCCCGCAGTTCCCGGCGGTGCATGATTTCGAGGCGTTGAAGCAGGAGTTCATCAAGGCTTCGAACCGGGCGTTGAGCCTGTAAGAATTGTAGGGCCTGTGAGGGCCTCATCGCCGGCAA
>DQAA01000035.1 GCA_003523465.1 Pseudomonas sp. | reverse complement strand
AGTACCGCATCGCGGGCAAGAGCGGCACCGCCCAGGTCGTGGCGATCAAGCAGGGCGAGAAGTACGACCGCAGCAAGGTCCAGGAGCGCCATCGCGACCACGCCTTGTTCGTCGGCTTCGCCCCGGCCGAGGATCCGAAGATCGTGATCTCGGTGATGGTCGAGAACGGCGAGTCCGGTTCCGGCGTCGCCGCGCCGGTGCTGCGCCAGGTAATGGATGCCTGGCTGCTGGATGAAAGCGGTCGCCTCAAACCCGAATACGCCCCCAACGCCTCCGTTGCCCAGGAATCGGCCCAGTGAAGAGTAATTTCGACCGCATGCTCTCCAGCGAGGACGTGATGCGTCGCCGCGCCAGCTTCCTGCAGCGCATCCATATCGACGGCCCTCTGCTGGTGCTGCTGCTGACCCTCGCCGCCGGCAGCCTGTTCGTCCTCTATTCCGCCAGCGGCAAAAACTGGGACCTGCTGCTCAAGCAGGCGTCCTCGTTCGGTATTGGCCTGGTATCGATGTTCGTCATTGCCCAACTGGAGCCGCGTTTCATGGCGCGCTGGGTACCGCTGGCCTATGTGGTCGGGGTGATCCTGCTGGTGGTGGTGGACGTCATGGGCCACAACGCCATGGGTGCGACGCGCTGGATCAACATTCCCGGGGTGATCCGCTTCCAGCCCTCGGAGTTCCTCAAGATCATCATGCCGGCGACCATCGCCTGGTACCTCTCCAAGCGCACCCTGCCGCCTCATCTCAAGCACGTCCTGATCAGCCTGATGCTGATCGGTATCCCGTTCATCCTCATCGTCCGCCAGCCCGACCTGGGCACGGCGCTGCTGATCCTGGCCTCCGGCGCCTTCGTGCTGTTCATGGGCGGCCTGCGCTGGCGCTGGATCCTCAGCGTGATCACGGCGGCCGTTCCGGTTGCGGTGGCGATGTGGTTCTTCGTCATGCACGACTACCAGAAGCAGCGGGTATTGACCTTCCTCGACCCGGAAAGCGATCCGCTGGGCACCGGCTGGAACATCATCCAGTCCAAGGCGGCGATCGGCTCCGGTGGCGTGTTCGGCAAGGGTTGGCTGCTGGGCACCCAATCGCACCTGGACTTCCTCCCGGAAAGCCACACCGACTTCATCATTGCCGTACTCGGTGAAGAGTTCGGCCTGGTGGGCATCTGCGCGCTGTTGCTGATCTATTTGCTGCTGATCGGTCGTGGCCTGGTCATTACCGCCCAGGCCCAGACCCTGTTCGGAAAACTGCTGGCTGGCAGCCTGACCATGACCTTCTTCGTTTATGTCTTCGTCAATATCGGCATGGTCAGTGGCCTGCTGCCCGTCGTGGGCGTACCGCTGCCCTTCATTAGTTATGGTGGAACTTCGCTGGTGACGCTGCTGTCAGCGTTTGGCGTTCTTATGTCGATTCATACCCACCGCAAGTGGATCGCGCAGGTTTGAGCAAGGTGAATTTCTCGATGCAAGCAGTACGGGGCTGGATGGCCCGTTACGTTCCCCTGGCGGGGCTTCTTGGCCTGTTCGGCGGCGCTCAGCAAGCCAGTGCCGGCGATTATGACGGCTCGCCGCAGGTGGCCGAATTCGTCGGGGAAATGACCCGCGACCACGGTTTCGCCGGCGAACAGTTGATGAGCGTGTTCCGCGAGGTGCAGCGCAAGCAGGCGATTCTCGACGCGATCTCGCGTCCGGCAGAGCGGGTCAAACCGTGGAAGGAATATCGCCCGATGTTCCTCACCGACGCGCGAGTCGCCCGGGGCGTGGACTTCTGGCGTCAGCACGAGGCCGTCCTGGCCCGCGCCGAGCAGGAGTACGGGGTGCCGGCCCAGGTGATCGTGTCGATCATCGGCGTCGAGACCTTCTTCGGCCGCAACACCGGCAACTACCGGGTGATCGACGCATTGTCGACCCTGGCCTTCGATTACCCGCCGCGGGCGCCGTTCTTCCGCAAGGAATTGCGTGAGTACCTGCTGCTGTCGCGCGAGGAGCAGGTCGATCCGTTGACCCTGAAAGGCTCCTACGCCGGCGCCATGGGCCTGCCGCAGTTCATGCCGAGCAGCTTCCGCGCCTATGC
This sequence comes from Pseudomonas sp., assembly GCA_003523465.1. Lineage (GTDB taxonomy): Bacteria > Pseudomonadota > Gammaproteobacteria > Pseudomonadales > Pseudomonadaceae > Aquipseudomonas. The sequence goes on along the minus strand of DQAA01000035.1, from coordinate 1,045 downwards.
CGTGGACTTCGATGGCGACGGCCATATCAACATCTGGAACAACCCTGATGACGCCATCGGCAGCGTCGCCAGCTACTTCAAGCGTCACGGCTGGGTGGCCGGCGAGCCGGTGGTCAGTCGTGCCATGGTTCGCGGCGAGCGGGTCGACGAAGGGCTGAGCCCTGGCATCGAGCCGGTCAAGACGGTCGGGGAGTTGCGGGCATTGGGCTGGTCGAGTCATGATGCGCTGCGCGATGATCTGCCGGTCACCGCTTTCCGGCTCGAAGGCGATAATGGCCCCGAATACTGGCTCGGCCTGAAGAACTTCTACGCGATCACTCGCTATAACCGCAGCGTGATGTACGCCATGGCGGTACATCAACTTTCGGACCTGCTGGTTCAAGCAAGGGGCGCCCGGTAATGCGCGAACTGTTCTCCGCAACATCCCTGAAGCTGCTGGGCTGTGTCGCCATCGGCGCATTGCTGGTCAGCTGCACGTCCAGTCGTCCGACGCAGAAGGCCAGCAGTGGCAACGTCATCCGCTCCCAGCCCGGCCTGGACATCAACCGGGCACACAAGGACGGCGCACCCTGGTGGGACGTCGACGTGTCGAAGATCCCCGACGCCACCCCGACCGTGCACACCGGCAACTACAAGGCCAACCCGTACACGGTGCTGGGCAAGACCTACTACCCGATCCCCGAGTCGCGCAACTATGTCGCCGAGGGCACCGCGTCCTGGTACGGCACCAAGTTCCACGGGCAGAACACCGCCAATGGCGAGGTCTACGACCTCTACGGCATGAGCGCGGCGCACAAGACCCTGCCGCTGCCGGCCTACGTCAAGGTCACCAACCTCGATAACCGGCGCAGCGTGATCCTGCGGGTCAACGACCGTGGCCCGTTCTATTCCGATCGCATCATCGACCTCTCCTACGCCGCAGCCAAGAAGCTTGGCTATGCCGAAAGCGGTACCGCCCGGGTTCGCGTCGAAGGCATCGATCCGCAGCAGTGGTGGGCCCAGCGCGGTCGCCAGGCACCAATGGTGCTGGCCGAGCCGCAGGTGG
>DQAA01000252.1 GCA_003523465.1 Pseudomonas sp. | reverse complement strand
TCGAGGGCGCTGCGCAGTTGTTCGTCCGGGTTGGCCAGGTTGCTGCCAAGGCCGATGTAGGCGCGCTGGATCATTCTCCGGCGCCACCGTCGGCGCGACGGCGCTTGCTCGGGCTGCGCTTGCGTTTGCGCGGGCCGGCACCGGTACCTTCGTCACGACCGCCAAGGTCGCGGATCATGTCGCGGCGCTCGCTTTCGTTGCATTCCTGGTAGTCGGTCCACCACTGGCCGAGGTCATCGGTTTCCTCGCCGGCGCTTTCGCGCAGCAGGAGGAAGTCATAACCGGCGCGGAAACGCGGGTTGTCCAGGAGCAGGTCGGCGCGCTTGCCGCTACGGCGTGGCAGGCGTTCCTGCATGTCCCAGATCTCGCGGATCGGCAGGGTGAAGCGCTTCGGAATGGCAATGCGCTGGCACTGCTCGAAGATCAGCTCGTGGGCTGCCTGGTTCATCGCCGGAATCGCCGGCATGCCGCGGCTCTGCAGGTACAGGGCGCGCGCTGGCAGGGCCGGCCAGAGCAGGGCGGCGAAGAGGAACGCCGGGGTTACCGGTTTGCCCTGTCTGACCCGCAGGTCGGTGTTGATCAGGGCGTTGCTGATCAGGGTGTGGGTGTAGGTCGGCTGTTCTTCGAGCGCTTCGGCACTGGCCGGGAACAGCGGGTCGAACAACTGCAGGTCGACCAGCATCTCGAAGGCGTCGGCAGCATGCCCGGACAGGAACAGCTTCAACGACTCCTCGAACAGCCGCGCCGCCGGGATTTCCCGCAGCATCGGCGCCAGCTCGCGGATCGGCTGCACGGTGTGCTTCTCGATGCCGAAGTTGAGCTTGGCGGCGAAGCGCACGGCCCGCAGCATGCGCACCGGGTCTTCCTGGTAGCGCTGGACCGGGTCACCGATCAGGCGGATCAGGCGGTTGCGCACGTCGTGCACGCCGTTGGCGTAGTCGAGGATGCGTTCGCTGACCGGATCGTAGTAGAGCGCGTTGATCGTGAAGTCACGGCGCTGGGCGTCGTCTTCGAGGGTGCCGTAGACGTTGTCACGCAGGATTCGTCCGCTTTCGTTGCGGGACGACTGGTGACTGTTTTCTTCTTCGTCTACCGGATGGTTGGCGCGGAAGGTGGCGACTTCGATGATCTCGCGACCGAAATGCACGTGGACCAGCTTGAAGCGCCGGCCAATGATCCGGGCGTTGCGGAACTCGGCGCGGATCTGTTCCGGCGTGGCGCTGGTGGCGACGTCGAAGTCCTTGGGCGTGATGCCCAGGAGCAGGTCACGTACGCAGCCACCGACCAGATAGGCCTGGTAGCCGGCGCTTTGCAGGCGCTCGACGATATTCACCGCATGGCGGCTGAATTGATGACGTTGCAGCGAGTGCTGCGAATGATTGATCACCTCGGGCGTGGTGCGCTTGTGGTGCTGGACGCGCGCCGGGGGACGGAAAGACTGGAACAGCTTCTTCAGCATGGGATGCACTGTTTGAAGGAATTTTCGGCCAGAAACGAAGAATGGCCGCATGATGGGCACGGATTCTAGCATTTAGTCGGAAAAGGGAGTAGGCACCCGAGGAAAGGGAGAAACGGCACGGAGAAATCGGGATTGCCGCAGGACAGAAACTACAAGGGGAGCCGAAGCTCCCCAAGAAGTAGTTGCGTGCTCTTATTATTTTTTTGTCGGGCTTTTTGTTTTTGTTGAGTGCCCTGATCCACTAAACGCCCTGAGGCCCGTGGACTGCCTCCCTAATCGGGAGTACAAGAGCAAACGGATTGCTTTGGTCGCTGACGTTGCGATGATCATCCGATCCAACCAGTTCAGGCTCTGCTTGAGTGCAGTTTTTGTTGTTCTCTGCCTGGTTGTGGGGCAAGCCCCAAACACAACTCCTCTCCAAAAGAATCAGTTAGCTGCGCCTCCGCCGTCTTGTTCTTATTGTGCGTGAGCCGATTCGTCTTATTTTTATTGTGTTTTGCAGTGCTTGTTATTGTTCTTGTACCGAAGATATAGCAGGTGCCGTGCCAACTTTTGCAAACCCCAGTAAAACAAGGGCTTACGCCGATTTAGGGGTGTTCTGGAGGCGAAAAAAACCGGGGTTTCGTTACCGTAAGCCCCGGTTTCTGTTACGACCTCGCCTTGAGGTAACAGTTTTTGGCCGAAACGCGGTGTTACCCGGTGGGGGTGACACCATGCCGCAGCCTTCGCCTCAGCTCTCGCTGGTAGCACCACTCTTGCGCCGCGGGATGCCCAGGCGCTGCCGGCGTTCCCACAGGCATTTGCGGCTGACCCCGAGCTTGCGGGCCAGCTCGGTCTCGGTCATGTGGTCCTGGTGTTCGAGAACGAAGTGCTGGAAGTAGTCCTCCAGCGACAGGTCCTCGGTAGGCTCGTGGCTGGCAGCGTTGGCCGGGGTAACGAGGGCGGGGAGGGTGTTGAAGGTCTCGTCGTCCTCCAGGTCGCCCAGCTCGATGTCGATGCCCAGCAGGTCAGCGGAGATTTCCGGGCTCTCGCAGAGAATCACCGCGCGTTCCACTGCGTTTTCCAGCTCGCGCACGTTACCCGGCCAAGAGTAGTGACGGATCGCCTGTTCGGCGTCGTGGGCGAATTTCAGATCGTTGCGCCCGATACGTGCCGCCTGGCGCGCCAGGAAGGCGTTGGCGATCTCGTTGACGTCGGCACCGCGCTCACGCAGGGCGGGGAGCTTGAGGGCGATGACGTGAAGGCGGTAATAAAGGTCTTCGCGGAACTGGCCGACCTTGGCCAGGTTCTTCAGGTCCCGGTGGGTCGCGGCGATCAGGCGCACATCGACCTTTTGCGACTGCACCGAGCCGACCCGGCGAATCTCGCCCTCCTGTAGCACCCGCAGCAGACGGGCCTGGGCCTCCAGAGGCAACTCGCCGATCTCATCGAGGAACAAGGTGCCACCGTCCGCGGCTTCCACCAGGCCGGCACGCCCGGCGCTGGCGCCAGTGAACGCGCCTTTCTCGTGGCCGAACAGCTCGGATTCGATCAGGGTTTCCGGAATCGCCGCGCAGTTCACCGAAATCATCGGTGCCTTGGCCCGGCGCGAGAGGTTGTGCAGGGCACGGGCTACCAGCTCTTTGCCGGTCCCGGACTCGCCCTGGACCAGCACGTTGGAGTCGGTCGGGGCGACCTTGCGGATCTTGCTGTAGAGGTCCTGCATCGGCGGGCAGGACCCGATGATGCCGATCTCGCCGTTGGCGTTGCTCGCCGCTGCGGCCTTGTCACCGGCTGCAGCCTTGCCGTTGCTGCGCTCCACCGGCGCGGCGGGAGCGTTCTGCCGGTCGCGCAGGATGCGTGCGACGGCCTGGAGCATTTCATCGTGGTCGAATGGCTTGGCGATGTAGTCCACCGCGCCCATCTTCATCGAGTCCACTGCCGAACGCAGGCTGGCGTAGCTGGTCATGATCAGCACCGGCGTACCCTGGCCCAGCTTGATCAGCTCGGTACCGGGAGCGCCGGGCAGGCGCAGGTCGCTGACGATCAGGTCGAAGGTGGCGATGCTGAATCGCTCCTGGGCTTCCTGGACCGATCCGGCTTCGCTGACCTGGTACTGGTTACGCTCCAGCAGGCGGCGCAGGGCGGAACGGATGATGGTTTCGTCTTCGACGATCAGAATATGAGGCATTGATTCAATTCTCTCGACGGTCTCAGTTCACAGCGGACGTCGCTTCGACATGTCGTGGCAGGGTCACACGGATGCGCGTGCCACGTTGGCTCTTGGTATCGGCCGGGCTGTCGATGGTGATTTGTCCATAATGCTCTTCCACGATGGAATAGACCAGAGCGAGCCCCAGCCCGGTTCCTTCGCCCGGATCCTTGGTGGTGAAGAAGGGTTCGAACAGGCGATCCATGATGTTTTTCGGAATACCGCTGCCTTCGTCTTCGACGATCAGGTCGACGGTATGTTCGCTGGCTTCGGTGCGCACCCGTACTGCGGCGCCGGCAGGGCAGGCGTCGCGGGCGTTGGAAAGCAGGTTGATCAGTACTTGCGCCAGGCGCTGCGGGTCGCCTTCGACCCAATGCTCGGGGTCGCACAGATTGAAGAACTGCACTTCGAAATTGCGCCGGTTCAATGCCAGCAGGCCAATGGCGTCCTGGGCCACTTCGGCCAGGCAGACGGGTTCGTCGCTGTGCTGGTGGCTGCCGGCGTGGGCGAAGCTCATCAGCGACTGGACGATGCGCGAGATGCGTTTGGTCTGTTCGAGGATCTGGCTGCTCAGTTCGGTGATTTCGCCGTCTTCCTCGCGTTCCTCGCGCAGGTTCTGCGCCAGACAGGCGATGCCGGTCACCGGGTTGCCGATTTCATGGGCGACACCGGCCGCCAGGCGACCAATGCTGGCCAGGCGCTCGGAGTGCACCAGTTTGTCTTCGAGCATCTGGGTTTCGGTCAGGTCCTCCACCAGCAGTACCAGGCCGCTGTTACCGGGGGCCAGCGGCTCGTCGATGGCTGCCTTGTGCAGGTTCAGCCAGCGCGTCTGGCCGTCCAGGGCCAGGCGCTGTTTGTGCAGGTGCTCGTCGGGAACGTTGATGAAGCCCAGGAGCAGGCCGCGCCAGGGTTCGACGATGGTGCTCAGGCGCGAGCCGACCACGCGCTTGGCGGGAATCCCGGTCAGCTCTTCCATGGCCTTGTTCCACATCAGGATCTCCTGGTCCTTGGCCAGGGAGCAGACGCCCATCGGCAGTTCCTGCAGGGTCTGCCGGTGGTAGCGGCGCAGGGCGTCGAGCTCGGCGGCGAGGCCGGTCAGGCGTGAGTGGTAGTCCTCGAGCCGGCTTTCGATGAAGTGGATGTCTTCGGTGACGTAGTTTTCGCTGCCGGACTTGTAGGGCAGGAAGGTTTCCACCATGTCCTGGGCCACGCTCGGGCCCATCAGGCCGGACAGGTTGGCCTCGATACGGTCGCGCAGGCGGCGCAGGGCGTAGGGGCGGCGCTCGTCGAAGGGCAAATAGAGGTCGCGCAGCGCTTGCTCGACTTCCTTCTGTGCTGCCTTGGCCCCCAGCGGCTTGGCCAGTTGCGTGGCGAACTCCTGGGGCGAGGCGGCGTGCAGTTCGCGTCGCTGCGGGCGACGCACGTTATCCACTGCGCAGGCTTCGGCGGCGGCGACTTCCTCGGAGCTGGCATTGGTGAACAGTGAAATCAGGGTGAACAACAACACGTTCACCGCCAGCGAGGCGATCGCCGCCATGTGCCAGCTGGTGTCGTCGAGCACGTAGATCATGTTCAGCAACGGGATATAGAAGCCCTGCAGGTTGCCCACCAGGGGCAGCAGCATGGTCACCATCCATACGGTGGTCCCCGCCAGCAGGCCGGCAATGAAGCCGCGGCGGTTGGCGGTCGGCCAGTACAGCACCGAGAGCACCCCAGGCAGGAACTGCAGGGTGGCGACGAAGGCAACGATGCCGAGGTTGGCCAGGTCCTGCTGGGCGCCGAGCAGGAGGTAGAAGCCGAAGCCGGCGGCGATGATGGCGACGATCAGGGCGCGGCGGGTCCATTTCAGCCAGCGATAGATGTTGCCTTCGGCCGGTGGCTGGTAGAGCGGCAGCACCAGATGGTTGAGCGCCATGCCCGACAGCGCCAGGGTCGTCACGATGATCAGCCCGCTGGCGGCGGATAACCCGCCGATATAGGCAAGCAGGGCCAGGGCCTTGTTGTTGGCGGCGAGGCCCAGGCCCAGGGTGAAGTACTCCGGATTGGTGCTGGCGCCTAGCTTCAGCCCGGCCCAGAGAATCAGCGGCACCGCCAGGCTCATCAGCAGCAGGAACAGCGGCAGGCCCCAGCTGGCACTGACCAGTGAGCGGGGGTTGAGGTTTTCGGTAAAGGCCATGTGATACATGTGCGGCATCACGATGGCCGAGGCGAAGAACACCAGCAGCAGGGTACGCCACGGACCTTCCTGCAACGGCGTGTGCAGGGCGGCGAGAGCGGTCTGGTTCTGCAGCAGCCAGACCTCCAGTTGATGCGGCCCGCCGAATACGCCATAGAGCGCATACAGACCGATACCGCCCAGCGCCAGGAGCTTGACCACCGATTCGAACGCGATGGCAAACACCAGGCCTTCATGCTTCTCGCGGGTGGCGATATGCCGGGAGCCGAAGAAGATGGTGAACAGCGTGATCATCGCGCAGAAGGCCAGGGCCACCCGGCTTTTCACCGGTTCGCCGGTGAGGATGCTGATGGAGTCCGCCACCGCCTGGATCTGCAGGGCCAGCAGCGGCAGCACGCCAACCAGCATGAATACCGTGGTCAGCGCCCCGGCCCAGGTGCTGCGGAAGCGGAAGGCGATGAGGTCGGCGAGGGACGAGAGCTGGTAGGTGCGGGTGATCTTGAGGATCGGATAGAGCAGCACCGGCGCCAGCAGGAAGGCGCCGGATACCCCGAGGTAACAGGCGAGGAATCCATAGCCGTACTGGTAGGCCAGGCCGACCGTGCCATAGAACGCCCAGGCGCTGGCATAGACGCCGAGGGACAGGGTGTAGGTCAGGGGATGACGGATGATCGCCCGGGGGATCATGCCGCGTTCGCTGATCCAGGCCACGCCGAACAGCACCAGCAGGTAGGCGGCGCTGATCAGGATCATCTGGGTCAGGCTAAAGCTCATCGGCATCACGTTGGCTCTGCAGGATAAAGGTCACGACGATCAGGATCAGCCAGAGCAGGTACGGGCGATACCAGGCTCCGGTCGGCTCGATCCACCAGTCCATGATGGCCGGGGAGAACAGGTAGATCCCCACGACCAGAAGCAGGACCAAACGATAGATGTACATGCTGGCCTCGATGGAATTGCGCGCTGCGAACTGGATTTATTATTGGCGCAAAACGCAGGTGATGGTAACGGAAGGGCCAGCGCCTGCAAACGGGCGCGCCGATTTGCCCCAAAGGATTGAATCTATTGGCCTTTCTGTTCTCCGGCAAGCACTTAGCGCAGTTCCGCTTCAGGCAAGGTGAGGCTGCGCGGAATCGCTTGAGCATTCCATTGCCGGGCGGCGTGGGCCAGCACTTCGGCGGGGCGGGCGTCGGCCATCGCGGAATCGGTGCTTTGTCCCAGCGCACGCAGGGCCCGCAGGATCAGCGGCGTAGCCTCTTGCGCCGGCAGGGGGGCGGAGCGGTAGGACTTGCCCAGCTTGTGTCCGTCCGGCTGGATGATCAGCGGCACGTGCAGGTAGCGCGGTTGCGACAGGCTCAGCAGCTCCTGCAGGTAAAGCTGGCGCGGGGTGTTGTCCAGCAGGTCGGCGCCGCGAACGATATCGGTCACCCCCTGCCAGGCATCGTCCAGCACTACAGCCAATTGATAGGCGTACAGGCCGTCGCGGCGACGAATGACGAAATCGCCAACATCCTTGCCCAGATGTTGCTGAAAATGCCCCTGGACGCGGTCGGTGAAGCTGTAGGTCAGTTCTGGCACGCGGATACGAATCGCCGCGTCTTCCTGGTCATGGCCGAGGTTTCGGCACAACCCCGGATAGATCCCGTTGTAGCCTTCCAGCTGCTTGCGCGAGCAGGTGCAGGCATAGGCCAGGCCCTGGCGGAACAGGCGATCGATGACCTCGGCGTAGGCATGGTGGCGGTCGTGTTGGTAGACCACCTCGCCGTCCCATTCCAGGCCGTAGCTTTCCAGGGTTTCGAGAATCGCCTTCTGCGCGCCGGGGGCTTCCCGTGGCGGGTCGATATCCTCCATGCGCAGCAGCCATTGGCCGCCGACGGCACGGGCATCGAGCCAGGAGGCAAGCGCGGCGACCAGCGAGCCGAAATGCAGGAATCCACTGGGAGTTGGGGCGAAGCGCCCGATATAGCGGGAGTTGGTCATGATCTGGGAGGCTGTATAAATGAAACGGGGCGCATGATGCGCCCCGTTCTGCAGGAGTCAGGATCAGCCTTTGCCGACCTGTTTTTCCTTCTTCTCGGCGAGTTCCTTGCAGTCGAAGCACAGGTCCGCGGTAGGACGGGCTTCCAGACGGCGCAGGCCGATCTCGATGCCGCACTGCTCGCACCAGCCGTACTCGTCGGCCTTGATCTTGTCGAGGGTCTTGTCGATCTTCTTGATCAGCTTGCGCTCGCGGTCGCGGTTACGCAGTTCAAGGGCGAATTCTTCTTCCTGGCTGGCACGGTCGGCCGGGTCGGGGAAGTTGGCGGCTTCGTCCTTCATGTGGTCCACGGTGCGGTCCACGCTCTGCATCAGTTCGCCTTTCCAGGCGTTGAGCAGCTTGGTGAAGTGGGCCTTCATGGGCTCGCCCATGTACTCCTCGCCCTTGCTCTCCACATAGGGCTCGACACCGTACATGGAATGACCGGCTTTTTGCTTTTCTACGGTGGACATGAATAGACCGCCCCTCACTCATCTGATCCAATGCGCAGGCATGTTTCCGTATCCGGCGACCGCCGGCCCTGCGACTGCGAGCCGCCGAACTTACCAGATAGGACCGGGGTGCGCTACTCCCGGTTATCTCCGGTAGGACAGCGGGGTTTATCCATACGTTCGCCGCAATGCGCGGTTAGAATCATCATTCTAGTCCCGATTGAGAGAAGGCCAATGGCTCAGCCCTACAGTGCGCGCAGTCGCGCCATCGAACCCTTTCATGTGATGGCGCTGCTGGCGCGGGCCAATGAATTGCAGGCCGCCGGCAACGATGTCATTCACCTGGAAATCGGCGAGCCGGACTTCACCACCGCAGCGCCCATCGTCGAAGCCGGCCAGGCT
>DQAA01000436.1 GCA_003523465.1 Pseudomonas sp. | reverse complement strand
CGATCCGAGCAGGAAGGCGAGGATGAAGATCAGTTCGCGGCTCACCGAGTCGGTGGTGCTGGCGATCGCCAGGGACAGCGCGATCAACGCCTGCAGGCTCTGGCACAGCGCGGCGACCCGACGGCGGTCGTAGCGATCCGCGACATGCCCGGTGTGCAGCATGAACAGCACCCGCGGGGCGAATTCCACCAGGCCCACCAGCCCCAGGTCGAGGACGTTGCCGGTCAACTGGTAGAGGTGCCAGCCGATCGCCACGGTGAGCATCTGGAAGCCGCTGGCGGTAAACACCCGGGCCAGCCAGAAGGAAAGAAAGGGACGGTGATGACGCAACAACAACGGAGCCTGGGCGGACATCGAGGCAGGGTCTTCATTCGGGGGGAGGGTGTTGCAGCGTAACACCAGGCTGTAACAAAAGGTTGCAAGGAACATGAAAACCCGTGCGGTCAGCGCACCGATTCCCCCGCTCGTAAAGAGGGTGAGGCAACCGGTCACGCGGCAAACAACCACAGAACCGCGCGGGACTTTCAGGACTATCCTTTCTCCCTGACGTTGATCTGTATCAATACTTGCATTTGCAACGATTGACCGTCGACGCCAGGCCGATCAGGCCGCCAATCCCTGCGGTGGGAAATCCAACAGAACAATTCCAACAGGTCGCACTCCACCACCAAGGGGGCAAGTTGGCGTCAAGGCAACGGACCCTGACGCCGGTTTACCTGACAGAGGAAGCACCATGTTCGGATCAGAGGCACTCGATCTCGCCCGAATGCAGTTTGCGTTCACCATTTCCTTCCACATCATTTTCCCTGCCATCACCATCGGCCTCGCCAGCTATCTTGCGGTGCTCGAAGGCCTGTGGCTGAAAACCAACGAAGCGGTCTACCGCGACCTCTACCATTTCTGGTCGAAGATCTTTGCCGTCAACTTCGGCATGGGGGTGGTCTCCGGCCTGGTCATGGCCTACCAGTTCGGCACCAACTGGAGCCGCTTCTCCGATTTCGCCGGCGCGGTGACGGGGCCCTTGCTGACCTACGAGGTGCTCACGGCGTTCTTCCTCGAAGCCGGTTTCCTCGGCGTCATGCTCTTTGGCTGGAACCGCGTGGGCCGTGGCCTGCACTTCTTTTCCACGGTGATGGTGGCCATCGGCACGCTGGTCTCGACCTTCTGGATCCTCGCCTCCAACAGCTGGATGCAGACGCCCCAGGGCTTCGAGATCGTCGATGGCCGGGTGATCCCGGTGGACTGGCTGGCGGTGATCTTCAACCCGTCCTTCCCCTATCGCCTGGCGCACATGGCCACGGCCGCGTTCGTTGCCACGGCCTTCTTCGTGGGCGCCTCGGCGGCCTGGCACCTGCTGCGCGGGCGCGACAACCCGGCGATCCGCAAGATGCTCTCGATGGCCATGTGGATGGCCCTGATCGTTGCGCCGATCCAGGCGGTGATCGGTGACTTCCACGGCCTCAACACCCTCAAGCACCAGCCGGTGAAGATCGCCGCCATCGAAGGCCATTGGGAAAACGTCGGCGACGAACCGACCCCGCTGATCCTCTTCGGCATCCCCGACATGAAGGCCGAAACGACCCACTTCAAGCTGGAGATCCCGGCCCTCGGCAGCCTGATCCTGACCCACAGCCTGGACAAGCAGGTCCCGGCGATGAAGGACTTCCCGCCTGAAGACCGGCCCAACTCCACCGTGGTGTTCTGGTCGTTCCGCATCATGGTCGGGCTGGGCATGCTGATGATCTTCGTCGGCCTGTGGAGCCTGTGGCTGCGCAAGCGCGGCACCCTGTACAGCTCGCGGCCGTTCCTGCACCTGACCCTGTGGATGGGGCCGTCGGGGCTGATAGCAATCCTTGCCGGCTGGTTCACCACCGAAGTGGGCCGCCAGCCGTGGGTGGTCTACGGCCTGATGCGCACCGCAGACGGCGCCTCCAACCACAGCTACGCCCAGCTCGGCTTCACCCTGATCATGTTCGTGGTGGTGTATTTCGCCCTGTTCGGCGCGGGCCTGGGCTACATGATGCGCCTGGTGCGCAAGGGGCCGAAGACCGGCGAGGGCGACGAGATCAACCCGGGCGGACCGGGCCAGCAGCGCACCCCGGCGCGGCCATTGTCGGCGGCCGAAGACGATCACGATGGCGGCAACGCCAGCCTGAACAAAGAAGGACACTGAATCATGGGAATCGATCTTCCGCTGATCTGGGCCGTGATCATCATCTTCGGGGTGATGATGTACGTGGTCATGGACGGCTTCGACCTGGGCATCGGCATTCTCTTTCCCTTCATAAAGGGCGAGCAGGACCGTGACGTGATGATGAACACCGTGGCGCCGGTCTGGGACGGCAACGAAACCTGGCTGGTGCTCGGCGGGGCGGGGCTGTTCGGTGCCTTCCCGCTGGCCTACTCGGTGGTGCTCTCGGCGCTGTACCTGCCGTTGATGCTGATGCTGATCGGGCTGATCTTCCGTGGCGTGGCCTTCGAGTTCCGCTTCAAGGCCAAGGCCGACAAGCGCCACCTGTGGGACAAGGCGTTCATCTGGGGCTCGCTCACCGCGACCTTCTTCCAGGGTGTCGCGCTCGGCGCCTTCATCGAAGGCTTCAAGGTGGTCGACCGCCAGTACGCCGGCGGTACGCTCGACTGGCTGACGCCGTTCAGCATCTTCAGCGGCCTCGGCCTGATCGTCGCCTACGCGCTGCTCGGCTGCACCTGGCTGATCATGAAGACCGAGGGCAAGCTCCAGGAACAGATGCACAACCTCGGCCGGCCGCTGGCGCTGGTGCTGTTGCTGGTGATCGGCATCGTCAGCCTGTGGACGCCGCTGGCTTATCCACAGATCGGCGAGCGCTGGTTCAGCATGCCCAACCTGTTCTGGTTCATGCCCGTGCCGTTGCTGGTGCTGGTGACCTTCTACGGCTTGCTCCAGGCGGTGAAGCGCAATGCGCACTACACGCCGTTCCTGCTCACCCTGGTGTTGATCTTCCTTGGCTACAGCGGCCTGGGGATCAGCCTGTGGCCGAACATCATCCCGCCGTCGATCTCGATCTGGGACGCCGCCGCGCCGCCGCAGAGCCAGGGCTTCATGTTGGTGGGGACGCTGTTCATCCTGCCGTTCATCCTTGGGTACACCTTCTGGAGCTACTACGTGTTCCGCGGCAAGGTGACCCACGAACATGGCTACCACTAGGAGGGTTCACGGCATGACTGGCAAAGACACCTTCGAGCCGGAGAAAAAGCCGCTGCTGCAACGGCTGGGCTGGCTGGCGCTGATCTGGGTGCTGAGCGTAGCGAGCCTGGCGGTGGTGGCGTGGTTGATGCGGATGTTCATGAGTGCGGCGGGGTTGAGTACCCACTGACCTTGTGTTGTTGCTGATGGCCTCATCGCTGGCAAGCCAGCTCCCACAGGGATCGCGTGCACCGCTGAACCTGTGCTGTACCTGATGCATCCATCACAGGCACAGCACAAATCCCCAAAGCACCGCTAAACCCGTGCTGTACCTGATGCATCCATCAGGCACAGCACAAATCCCCAGAGCACCGCTGAACCTGTGGGAGCTGGCTTGCCAGCGATGAGGCCATCACAGACAACATATCTCTGATCTGTCACTCAACATCGCCTGAATCTGCTGCGTCGCCTGCCGCGTACTCTCCGCCAGCTTCTTCACCTCCTCCGCCACCACCGAGAACCCGCGCCCTACCTCCCCCGCCCTGGCCGCTTCGATCGCGGCATTCAGGGCCAGCAGGTTGGTCTGGTCGGCAATCCCGCGAATGGTCAGGACGATCTGCCCGATCAGCTCCGACTGGCGATTCACCGCGTCGATGCTGCGGGCCGCTTCGTTGAGGTCATTGGATATCTCTTCGATCACATGCACCGTCTGCTGCACCACTTCCGAGCCCTTGCGCGCGCAGGCATCGTTCTGCACCGAAGTGGCGTGGGCGGCCTCGGCGGCGGATTGCTGGGTGCAGACCTGGTCGGTGATGTCGCTGGCGAACTTGACCACCTTGTACAGGCGGCCCTTGGTATCGAAGATCGGGTTGTACGAGGCTTCCAGGTAAACCATCTGCCCCAGCTTGTTGACCCGCTCGAAGCGGTGCGAGTGGTACTCGCCGCGATTGAGCGAGGCCCAGAAAGCCTTGTACTCCGCCGATTCGCTTTCACTCTTGTGGCAAAACAGGCTGTGGTGCTGGCCGACCACCTCGTCGGTGCGGTAGCGCATGGTGTTGAGGAAGTTGTCGTTGGCCTTGATCACCCGACCTTCCGGGGTGAACTCGATCACCGCCATGGAGCGACCGATGGCGTTGAGCAGGCAGTCCGCCTCGTGCTCATGGACCACCCGCGCGGTGATATCGCTGGCCACCTTGATGATGCTGGTGACCACGCCATTGCTGCCGAACACCGGCAGGTAGCTGGCCTCCAGCCACATTTCCTCACGCTTGCGATTGAGCCTGAGAAAGGTACCGCTGCGTGCCTCGCCGTGGGCCAGGTCGCGCCACAACTGGCGGTATTCCTCGGTCTTGGTGTAGGCCTCCTCGCAAAAGATCCGGTGATGCTGACCGCGGATCTCGTCGAGGCTGTAGCCCATGGCTTTACAAAAATGCTCGTTTGCGTCGAGTACTACTCCATCGGGGCTGAACTCGATCATGGCCATGGAACGGCTGATCGCTGCCAGTTTTGCATTGGCTTCAGCCAACGCCCGATTACACCGCTCGATTTCTGCCAGGTCCGATTTGCGATGGGAGTCGAACATGTTACGCACACTCCATTGGCGGAATTGTCCTCAGCATAGATGTGCTCAAGCGCGCTGCATCCACCATTTATCGGCTGTTTCGCTCGGAGTAGGACATTAGTCTTTCCGGGTACACCGATCAGCGGCGTCAGCCTGGCCACCTTCAGAAGCCCAGTCATTTCCGAGGTTTTTTGCTGTTCAGCTGTAGGTGCTTTCCAGGCTTCAAGTAGTCCTATTCGGAAAGTTTTGTACCCCACCGGATTCACCTTGCTCGCCCACCCCACGATACCCCAAGTTGCCCGGCGTCGCGCGAGCAGCTCCTGAACATCGGCGACAGTCCATCGAATTCCCCTGTCTGGAACGCCCTCCGATGTCCCTTCTGCTTACACCCAACGACTCCTGTGAACTGTTGGTACGCGATCTCGACGCCGACTGATCGCTATCTCCCTTTGCCTCATCAACGCCTTCACTACAGGACCGAATACCCATGCTCACGCGCCTTTCCAACTATCTGTTCGGCA
>DQAA01000242.1 GCA_003523465.1 Pseudomonas sp. | reverse complement strand
GACCTGCGAGGTGCCGGTGCTGTTCTCCGCAGAACTGGCCGGTGGGTTGTTCGGCAGTTTCCTTTCGGCGATTTCCGGCGGCAACCTGTATCGCAAATCGTCGTTCCTCGAAGGCACCATCGGGCAGCGCCTGTTCCCGACCTGGCTGACCCTGGATGAGCGTCCGCATCTGCCGCGGGCATTGGGCAGTGCATCGTTCGACGGCGATGGCCTGGCGACCTATGCCAAGCCGTTCGTCGAAAATGGTCAACTGGTGTCCTACGTGCTGGGGACCTATTCCGGTCGCAAGCTTGGCCTGCCAAGCACAGCCAACGCCGGTGGCGTGCACAACCTGTTCGTTACTCACGGCGTAGAGGACCAGGCTGCCCTGATCCGTCGCATGGGGCGCGGTCTGCTGGTTACCGAGCTGATGGGGCATGGGCTGAATATGGTCACCGGCGATTATTCCCGCGGAGCGGCCGGTTACTGGGTCGAGAATGGCGAAATCCAGTTTGCCGTGCAGGAAGTAACGATCGCCGGGAATATGAAGGACATGTTCCAGCAGATCGTCGCCATCGGCAGCGATCTTGAAACCCGCAGCAATATCCACACCGGTTCGATCCTGATCGAGCGCATGACGGTCGCGGGTAGCTGATCCACGCTTCGCTCGTTTCATCTCCAAGCCCGGCCTGTGTGCCGGGCTTTTTTATTGGTGCAGAAACGAGCTTGAACTGATTCTATTTATCAATTAATAATGAATATCATTATCCCGGCGATGATATTCATGCCATGAAATCCGTCCTTCACGAACTGCCTTATCTCGAAAACTGGCGCTGGTTGAGTCGGCGCATCCGCTGCGCGCTCGAGCCCGACGAGCCGCGCCTGATCGAACATTACCTCGCTGAAGGGCGCTATCTGGTGTGCTGCACCGATACCTCGGCGTGGACCGTCGCCCTGACTTCTTTCCGTCTTCTGCTCGATACCGCCTGCGACCGCATGTTGCCGTGGCATTGGCGCTGCCTGTGCCTGGACCAGGCGTGGCGACCGCTGTTGCAACTGCGCAAGCTCGATGGTGGCGAGCACGGCCAGCGCTGGCAGCCGCTGGCCTTGCAACTGGCGAATTGCACGCTGTTGCCTTCGATTTCTTCCGCTGAACTGATGCAAGGACTTGATGATGAGTAATACCCGTATCGAGCGTGACAGCATGGGTGAACTGCAGGTGCCGGCCGAGGCCCTGTATGGCGCCCAGACCCAGCGCGCGGTCAACAACTTCCCGATCAGCCAACAGCGCATGCCGACCCAGTTCATCCGTGCACTGTTGCTGGCCAAGGCCGCTGCGGCAAAAGCCAACGTGCAACTGGAGCAAGTGACGTCGGTCCAGGGCGAGGCGATCGTCGGGGCGGTGGAGCAACTGCTGGCCGGTGACTTCATTCAGCATTTCCCCGTGGATGTGTTCCAGACCGGCTCCGGCACCAGTTCCAACATGAACGCCAACGAAGTGATCGCGACCATTGCCAGCCGTATTGCCGGCGACACGGTCAATCCGAACGATCACGTCAACTGCGGCCAGAGCAGTAACGACATCATCCCGACCACCATCCACGTCAGTGCCGCCCTGGCCCTGCATGAGCAATTGCTGCCGGCGTTGAGCCACCTGGTCCAGGTGATCGAAGCCAAGGCAGAGCAGGTGCATCCATTCGTCAAGACTGGCCGCACCCACCTGATGGACGCCATGCCGGTGCGCATGAGCCAGGTCCTCGGTGGTTGGGCGCAGCAGGTCAAGGCCAGCATCGGTCACCTGCAGAACACCCTGCCGGCACTTCAGGCCCTGGCCCAGGGTGGAACTGCAGTGGGTACCGGGATCAACGCCCACCCGCAATTCTCCGCGCTGTTCGCCAAGCAGTTGAGCGGCCTGACCCAGGTTGACTTCGTGCCGGGCGAGAACCTGTTCGCCTTGATCGGCTCGCAGGACACCGCCGTTGCCGTATCCGGCCAGCTCAAGGCGACCGCCGTGGCGCTGATGAAGATCGCCAACGACCTGCGCTGGATGAACTCCGGCCCCTTGGCCGGCCTTGGTGAGATTGAGCTGGAAGGCTTGCAGCCGGGCTCCTCGATCATGCCGGGCAAGGTCAACCCGGTGATTCCGGAAGCCACCGCCATGGTCGCTGCCCAAGTCATCGGCAACGACGCCACCATCGCTATCGCCGGTCAGTCGGGCAACTTCGAGCTGAACGTGATGCTGCCGGTGATTGCCCGCAACCTGCTGGAAAGCATCGAGCTCATGGCCAACGCCAGCCGCCTGCTGGCTGACAAAGCCATCGCCAGCTTCAAGGTCAACGAGCCCAAGCTCAAGGAAGCCCTGGCGCGCAACCCGATCCTGGTGACCGCGCTGAATCCGATCATCGGCTACCAGAAAGCCGCGGAAATCGCCAAGACCGCCTACAAGCAGGGTCGTCCGATCATCGACGTTGCCCTGGAACACACCGAGCTGTCGCGCACCCAGTTGGAAGTCCTGCTGGATCCGGAGAAGCTCACCGCCGGCGGTATCTGATACCGCCCACCGCTTTGGAGGTTCGCCATGCAGCACTGGAAACGTAGCACCGAGATCGCCAACCGCCTGTTCAACCAGGGCGATCTGGTCGATGCCCGCGAGCTGTACCTGCAGGCCCTGGCCCTGGCCCAGGTGCTTTTCGAGCGCTGGCATGACGCCGACGAAGCGGTGGCCGCCTGCGTGATTTCCCATCACAACCTGGCGGACCTCCATCTGCGCCTGAAGCAGCCGCAGGAAAGCGCCGAGTATCTCTGTGCGATCCACCAGCGCCTGCTGACGGCCAGCCAGGACATGCGCCTGCCGGAGCCTTTGCGCCAGGCAGCGCTGCGCCAGAGCGGCAAGACCTACACCGAACTCTTGAGCTTCATCAGTGAGTACGGCCAGTACCCGCGCACCGAGCGCCTGTTGTACCGACAGGAACCGCAACCCGGTGTGCTGGCTGGTCAGGACCCCGTGATCCCGCAAGCCTTCCAACAAGGAATTCACTAATGCCACATACCTTGCCTGCATTGCCTTACGCCTACGATGCGCTCGAGCCGCACATCGATACCCAGACCATGCAGATCCACCACACCAAGCACCACCAGACCTACATCAACAACCTCAACGCTGCCGTCGAAGGCACCGAATGGGCCGAATGGCCGGTGGAGAAGCTGGTAGCTGCGGTCAAGCAACTGCCGCAAAACCTCCAGGCGGCGGTGATCAACCAGGGCGGCGGTCACGCCAACCACACGCTGTTCTGGACTGTCATGTCGCCAAGCGGTGGTGGTGTGCCGCAAGGCGCGGTGGCCAAGGCCATCGATGAACAACTGGGTGGTTTCGACGCCTTCAAGGATGCCTTTACCAAGGCTGCGCTGACCCGCTTCGGCAGCGGCTGGGCCTGGTTGAGCGTGACCCCCGAGAAGAAAGTCGTGGTGGAAAGCAGCGGCAACCAGGACAGCCCGCTGATGAACGGCAACACGCCGATCCTCGGTCTGGACGTCTGGGAACACGCCTACTACCTGCTGTACCAGAACCGTCGTCCGGAATACATCAATGCCTTCTACAACGTGGTCGATTGGGCCGAAGTCGAGCGGCGTTATCTTGCCGCTGTCGCGTGAGTGACAAGCGAATGCGCTCGGATGTCTTGTCCGTAAGTAGCGTGCGTTTGTTTCGCCTGGCGCTGGGCACCTTGTTGCTGCTGGTGGGTACTGCCTTGCTGGTGGCACAGGGTATCGCCTGGCTCGACCTGGAGCCGCGGATGATGCGCGCGCTGGAAGGTGGTGCACTGTGCGCGCTGGGTACGGCGCTCGGTGCCGTGCCGGTGCTGGTGATCCGCAATATGCCGGTAGCGCTGGCCGACACCCTGCTTGGTTTCGGCGCCGGGGTCATGCTGGCGGCCACGGCTTTCTCCCTGATCATTCCGGGGCTGGATGCCGCTCAGGCGGTGGGTTTCGGCAAGTGGGGGGCGGGCGGTCTGATCAGCCTGGGCTTGCTGTTCGGTGCGTTGTGCCTGTACCTGGTGGATCGCCAGGTTTCCGGTGCTTCGCCCGAAGCGCTGGTGGCCTCAGGCACGCAGCCGGTAGTGCCGGCGCGGATCTGGATCTTCGTCATCGCCATCATCGCTCACAACATTCCGGAGGGAATGGCCATCGGTGTTTCCGCTGGCGGCGGCATGCCGGATGCGGACAGCCTGGCGATGGGGATCGCCCTGCAGGACGTACCCGAAGGGCTGGTGATTGCACTGGTACTGGCGGGAGCGGGGATGGCGCGCTTCAAGGCGTTCCTGATCGGCGCGGCGTCGGGATTGGTCGAGCCGGCGGCGGCGGTATTGTGCGCCTGGCTGGTGAATGTGGCCGAGCTGCTGCTGCCCTTGGGGCTGGCCTTTGCGGCCGGGGCCATGCTGTTGGTGGTGACTCAGGAGATCATTCCAGAGTCCCGGGCCAATGGGCATCATCGGCTGGCCAGCCTGGGGCTGTGCGTTGGATTCTGCCTGATGATGGTGATGGACACCGCACTGTCTTGATTACAGACCTTGAAATGAAAAGCCCGCCAGATGGCGGGCTTTTTCATTACCGGTGAATTCATTCGCCTTCGTCGAAGCGGTTGTTGATCAGCTCGATCAGCGCCTGGAGGGCTTCGCCGTCCTGCTCGCCTTCGGCAGAGAGGTGGACGGTGGTGCCTTTGCCAGCTGCGAGCATCATCACCGCCATGATGCTTTTGCCGTCGACCAGTTTGTCCGGCGCTCGCCCAACCTTGACCGCACAGGGAAACTTGCCAGCCACGCCGACGAACTTGGCGGCGGCTCGGGCATGCAGCCCCAGCTTGTTGATGATCTCGATTTCAATGGCGGGCATCGCGGGTGGGATCCTGTGGACTAGAGGTCGCGGTGGCGGACCTGGACGTTCTTCAATATGGGTTGCAGCAACTCGCCCAAGCGTTCGGTCAGGTAGACGGAGCGATGGTGACCGCCGGTGCAGCCAATGGCAATGGTGACGTACGCGCGATTGCTGGCGGCGAAGCGCGGCAACCATTTCAGCAGGTAGGACGATATGTCCTGGAACATTTCTTCGACATCCGGTTGCGCGGCGAGGTAGTCGATCACCGGTTGGTCCTGGCCTGAGTGCTCGCGAAGCTCGGGCTTCCAGTATGGATTCGGCAGGCAGCGGACATCGAATACCACGTCGGCATCTACCGGCATGCCGCGTTTGAAGCCGAACGACTCGATCAGGAAGGCCGTGCCGGGTTCAGGCTGGTTGAGCAGGCGCAACTTGATCGAATCACGCAACTGATAAAGGTTCAGGTTGGTGGTATCGATCTTCAGGTCGGCCAGGTCGGCGATGGGGCCCAGCAATTCGCTCTCGACCCGGATCGCTTCGGCGAGCGAGCGATCCTGATTGGTCAGCGGGTGACGTCGCCGGGTTTCGGAGAAGCGCTTGAGCAGGGTTTCTTCGTCAGCGTCCAGGTAGAGAACATCACACTGGATATGCCGGGAGCGCGCTTCTTCGAGCAATTCGGGGAAGCGCGTGAGATGGCTCGGCAGGTTGCGGGCGTCGATCGATACCGCCACCCGTGGTTGCAGCAGTTCCGTATTGATCAGCGCGCTCTCCGCCAGCTGCGGGAGCAGGCCGGCGGGGAGGTTATCGATGCAATAGAAACCATTGTCTTCCAAGACATCGAGGGCGGTGCTTTTGCCGGATCCGGAACGGCCGCTGACGATGATCAGGCGCATGCTCAGGACTCGTTCTGCGCGTCCAGGACAACCTGGTACAGGGCGGTGCTGCTGTCGGCAGCCCGTAGCCTGTCGCGAACTTCCTTGCGGTCGAGCATGCTGGCGATCTGGCGCAGCAGCTCAAGATGCGCATCGGTGGCAGCTTCCGGGACCAGCAGAACGAACAGCAGGTCGACCGGGGCGCCGTCGATGGCGTCGAAATCAATGGGGGCGTTCAGGTGCAGCAGCGCACTGACGGGAGTGCTGCAGCCCTTGAGGCGGCAGTGTGGAATGGCGATGCCATTGCCGAAGCCGGTCGAGCCGAGTTTTTCCCGGGCAATCAGGCTTTCGTACACGTCCTGGGTTTCCAGTTCGGGAACTTCCTTCCCGATCAGGTCGGCGATCTGTTCGAGTACGCGCTTTTTACTGCCGCCCGGCACGTTCACCAGGGAACGGCCGGGGGTCAGGATGGATTCAAGTCGGATCATGGATGAGGGGGATCAGCGGGCCGCTGCACCTTGCAACAGGCTTTGCTGTTTTTCCTTGTGTTTTTTCAGTTGGCGGTCGAGCTTGTCGGTCAGGAGGTCGATTGCGGCATACATGTCTTCGTGTTCGGCGTTCGCTACCACTTCACCGCCGGGAATCTGCAACGTCGCCTCGATCTTCTGCTCAAGCTTCTCGACCTTGAGGATCACCTGCACATTGGTGATACGGTCGAAGTGGCGCTCCAGGCGGGCAAGCTTCTCCCCGATATAGGTACGCAGCGCGTCGGTGACTTCTACATGTTGTCCACTGATGTTGACTTGCATACTGCTTCTCCTTTGTTGCCGTGCATAAAGAGGCAGGTGTTGCGCCTGCCACTGAATTGCGATGGCACATCTCAGGGAATGTCACATCAATCGCTTGCGTTCACTCGATGGTGCAATGCCGAGGGATTCGCGGTACTTGGCGACGGTGCGACGTGCTACCTGGATGCCTTGTGCCTCCAGTAAACCAGCGATCTTGCTGTCACTCAATGGCTTTTTCTGATTTTCCGCGGCAACCAGTTTCTTGATGATCGCGCGGATGGCAGTGGACGAGCATTCCCCGCCTTCGGAGGTGCTGACGTGGCTGGAGAAAAAGTACTTCAGCTCGTAGATTCCGCGAGGCGTGTGCATGTATTTCTGCGTGGTGACCCGGGAAATGGTCGACTCGTGCATGCCCACCGCTTCCGCGATGTCGTGCAGGACCAGCGGCTTCATGGCTTCGTCGCCGTGGTCGAGGAAACCGCGCTGGTGTTCGACGATCTGGGTGGCCACCTTCATCAGCGTCTCGTTGCGGCTCTGCAGGCTCTTGATGAACCAGCGCGCCTCCTGCAACTGATTGCGCATGAACGTGTTGTCCGCGCTGGTATCGGCCCGGCGAACAAAGCCGGCGTATTGCGGATTGACCCGCAAGCGCGGGACTGCTTCCTGGTTCAGTTCAACCAGCCAGCGATCACTGTCCTTGCGTACGATCACATCGGGTACCACGTATTCCGGCTCGCTGGACTCGATCTGCGAGCCCGGGCGTGGATTCAGGCTCTGCACCAGTTCGATGACCTGGCGCAGCTCGTCTTCCTTGAGCTTCATGCGGCGCATCAGCTGGCTGTAGTCGCGGCTGCCGAGCAGATCGATGTAGTCGCTGACCAGTCGCTGGGCTTCCGACATCCAGGGCGTGTTGCCAGGCAACTGGCGCAGTTGCAGGAGCAGGCACTCGCCAAGGTTGCGGGCGCCGATGCCGGCGGGCTCGAATTGCTGG
This sequence comes from Pseudomonas sp., assembly GCA_003523465.1. GTDB lineage: Bacteria > Pseudomonadota > Gammaproteobacteria > Pseudomonadales > Pseudomonadaceae > Aquipseudomonas. The sequence goes on along the minus strand of DQAA01000242.1, from coordinate 2,758 downwards.
ATACGGTGCAGGACAGCCTCGATCTCATCCAGCTCGATGTCGAGCTCGGGATCGAAGGAGTCGCAGATTTCTTCGAGGGTTTCGTCGAGGTAACCCTGATTGTTGATGCAGTCGATCAGGGTGACGGCGATCAGGCGGTCGGTATCCGACATGGGCGCCAGGTTGAGCTGCCAGAGCAGGTGGCTTTGCAGGCTCTCGCCAGCCGAGGTGCGGGTGGTGAAGTCCCACTCGTCGTCATCGTTGCTAGGCAGGCTGCTGGCGCTGGTCTGGTAGATGTCTTCCCAGGCGGTGTCGACCGGCAGTTCGTTGGGAATACGCTCGTTCCATTCGCCGTCTTCGAGGTTTTCCGCAGTGGGGGCGGATTGCTCGAAGCTGCTCTCCTGAGGTTCAGCGACGGGCTTGCTCTCGGCGTTATCGGCCATGGGGTCGCTGTTGTCGAAGTCGTCGCCATCTTCCTGGCGCTCGAGCATCGGATTCGACTCCAGGGCTTCCTGGATTTCCTGCTGCAGGTCCAGCGTGGAAAGCTGGAGCAGACGGATGGCCTGTTGCAACTGCGGGGTCATCGTCAGTTGCTGGCCCATTCTTAGGACGAGCGATGGTTTCATGGCTGGGGCTTTACACCTTATTCGCCGGCGCGCATGCGCCATCTACTACACGGGCGCGGGGCGCCAATTTTAAGCAAGATATATGCCTGAAATTGTTGCGTTTGCCTAGAGCGCTGTAACAATTAAGCCGTGATAATGGCTGAATGCCAGCGCTCGGTCACTCCGGTACTTCGACTTACAGGCGGAACTCGTGGCCGAGGTACACCTCTTTCACCAGCTGGTTGGCCAGGATGGTTTCGGAGTCGCCTTCGGCGATCAGTTGGCCATCGTTGACGATGTAGGCGGTTTCACAGATATCCAGGGTTTCACGGACGTTGTGGTCGGTGATCAGAACGCCGATGCCCTTGGCTTTCAGATGATGGATGATCTGCTTGATGTCGCCGACCGAGATCGGGTCGACACCGGCAAAGGGTTCGTCGAGCAGGATGAACTTCGGAGCAGTGGCCAGCGCCCGGGCAATTTCCACGCGGCGTCGCTCACCACCGGAAAGGCTCATGCCGAGGTTGTCGCGGATGTGGCTGATGTGGAATTCCTGCAGCAGGCTTTCCAGCTCCTTGCGTCGACCTTCGCGATCCAGTTCCTTGCGGGTTTCCAGGATCGCCATGATGTTGTCGGCCACCGAGAGCTTGCGGAAGATAGAGGCTTCCTGGGGCAGGTAGCCGATGCCGGCGCGTGCGCGACCGTGCATTGGCTGGTGGCTGACATCCAGGTCATCGATCAGTACGCGGCCCTGGTCGGCCTGGACCAGGCCGACGATCATGTAGAAGCAGGTGGTCTTGCCGGCGCCGTTGGGGCCAAGCAGGCCGACGATCTGGCCGCTGTCGATTGACAGGCTTACATCGCGCACGACTTGTCGGCTCTTGTAGCTCTTGGCCAGATGCTGGGCTTTTAGCGTTGCCATTACTCGGCCTTCTTCTTCGGCTGGATCACCATGTCGATACGCTGGCGTGGTGTCTTGATGTCCTTGCCGCCGCGACCGGCAGTAGCAACCTGGGTCTTGGAGTTGTAGACGATCTTCTCGCCTTCGGTGGTGTTGCCGGCGTTGATCACCCGGGCCTGGTCGGTCAGGACGATCAGGTCCCGGCCTGCCTGGTACTGGATCTGCTTGGCGTAGCCCTGCATCTTGTCCGGCTTGGCAGCGTCCTGCTGCTGCTCGAAGTAAGCCAGGTTGCCCACCGACGTGGCGGTGTCGATGTCGCCATTCTGGTTCAGGGTGACGGTCACGACGTTGCCTTTGATCATCATCGAGCCCTGGGTGATGATCACGTCGCCGGTGTAGGTCGCGACCTTGTTCTTGTCATCCATCTGGGCGCTGTCGGCCTGGATGCGGACAGGCTGCTCGCGGTCGTTCGGGAGAGCCCAGGCGCTCGCGCTTCCCAGTGCCGCGCTCAGGCTGAGCAAATAAGGGAGGGTTTTAACGAGCCTCATACTGTCCTCTTACGTTGGACAGCAGGTCCATCCTGCCGTCTTTCAAATACGCTTTCATTCCCTTGCCCGTAGTCACGCCACCGGCGCCGTCGATTCTAACGTCTTGCTCGGTTTGCGCATATTGCTTCTGCGGGAATACCGTCATGCGGCTGGAAGTGATGATGGTAGTGCGGTTCTGTTCATCGGTGCGGGCAACCCGCACCGAATCGATCAGTTCGACCTCGGTACCGTCCGGGTTGACCTCGCCGCGCTCGCTCTGCACATGCCACGGGAACGTGGTGCCGCGGTACATCTGCAGGTCCGGCTTGGTCAGCAGGGTAACCTCGCTGGCCTTGAGGTGCTCCACCTTGTCGGCGGTCATTTCATACTGCAGCTTGCCATCGGGCAGGAACTGCACGCTGTGGGCGTTGATCGCGTAGTAGTCGATGGCGCTCTCGTCGACCTGGGCCACGGGCTGGTCGAGGAAACGCTCGGGAACGATGTTCCAGTAGCCGATCGCCCCGAACAGCACGGCGATCACGCCGAACAGCGCGATATTGCGGATTTTCTTGCTGAACATGACGTGCTCTACAGGTAGTGGGCGTTTGCTGCTTCCAGGTTGCCCTGGGCTTGCAGGATCAGTTCGCAGAATTCACGTGCTGCACCTTCACCGCCGCGGGCCTGGGTCACGCCATGGGCGTGCTGGCGGACGAACGCAGCGGCGTTGGCCACCGCCATGCCCAGGC
>DQAA01000083.1 GCA_003523465.1 Pseudomonas sp. | reverse complement strand
CAGCCCGGCACCGCAGCGCAATGCCGCTTCTGCACTGAGCAGGCCGGCGCCGCCAGTTCCGCGGTCGCCACCGACCACCAGCACATGGCCGAACTGGCCCTTGTGGGCATTCGCCGGCCGCGCAGGCAGGCGCGCCAGGGCGTCACGGGTGAGCACCAGCGGCTCATGGGAAGGGTGTTTGGTCTGAGGCATGCGTCGTTCGGCTCCGATGTCTGGCAGAATTATACGCACCTGTCCTTTTATTGCCCTATTTCGCATGTCTGCCTCTTCCATCGATCTCCCCGCCCTCGCCCGGTCCATCAAGGACTGGGGTCGTGAACTCGGCTTTGCCCATGTCGGCATCGCCAGCGTCGAGCTTGGCGAACACGAGCAGCACCTGGAGCGCTGGCTGGCCGCCGGCTACCACGGCGAGATGGACTACATGGGCGCCCACGGCAGCAAGCGCTCCCATCCTGACGAACTGGTGCCCGGCACCGTGCGCGTGGTCTCGCTGCGCATGGACTACCTGCCCGGTGACACGCAGATGGCCCAGCGCCTGGCCCAGCCGGAGAAGGCCTATATCTCCCGCTACGCCCTGGGCCGCGACTACCACAAGCTGGTGCGCAAACGCGTGCAGCATCTGGCCGAGCGCATCCAGAAGGAAATCGGCCCGTTCGGCTTCCGCGCCTTCGTCGACAGCGCACCCGTGCTGGAAAAGGCCATCGCCGAACAGGCCGGGCTTGGCTGGATCGGCAAGAACACCCTGCTGCTCAATCGCAAGGCTGGCAGCTACTTCTTCCTCAGCGAACTGTTCGTCGACCTGCCGCTGCCGGTTGACGAAGCCCAGGCCACCGAGCATTGCGGGCGCTGCAGCGCCTGCCTGGATATCTGCCCGACCAAGGCCTTCGTCGGCCCCTATGTACTGGATGCGCGGCGCTGCATTTCCTACCTGACCATCGAACTGAAGAATGCGATTCCCGAGGAACTGCGCTCGATGATCGGCAACCGCGTGTTCGGCTGCGACGACTGCCAGATCGTCTGCCCGTGGAACCGCTTCGCCAAGGAAACTGCGGAAAACGACTTCAAGCCGCGCCACGGCCTGGACAATGCCGGCCTGGCGGAGCTGTTCATGTGGGACGAGGAACGCTTTCTCGCCAGCACCGAGGGCTCGCCGCTACGACGTGCCGGTTACGAGCGCTGGTTGCGCAACCTCGCGGTGGGGCTGGGCAACGCGCCCTCGTCCATCCCGGTACTGGAAGCCCTGAATGCCCGCCGCGAGTACCCGTCCGAGCTGGTCCGCGAGCACGTGGAGTGGGCGCTCAGGCAACATGCCGAGCGTCAGTGCTCGTCGTTGTAGTGGAACTTGGGCATTTCCCAGTGGAAACGGATCGCCAGCAAGCGCAGCAGGAAGCCGCCAAACAGGGTGATGAGGACTGACTGCTCGGCCGGCAGCTTCAGGTAGATGCAGCCCATGTAGCACCACGCTGCAGCGAAGGACACGCTGGCATAGAGTTCGCGGCGGAAAACCAGGGGGATGTCGTTGCAGAAGATATCGCGCAGGATGCCGCCGAATACCCCGGTCACCACACCGCTGATGGACGCTACCAGCATGCCGTGCCCCAGCTCCAGGGCGGTCATGCAGCCGATCAGGGTGAAAGCCACCAGGCCCAGGGCGTCGAGGACCAGGAACAGCGAACGCAGATGGCGCATCAGCGGCGCGATGAAAATGGTCAGCAGCGCGGCGACGCTGGTCAGCACCAGGTATTCCGGGTGCTTCACCCAGGTCAGCGGGTAATGGCCCAGAAGAACGTCGCGTACCGAACCGCCACCCAGCGCGGTGACACAGGCGATCAGCACCACACCGAACCAGTCCATGCCGCGGCGGCCGGCGGACAGTGCGCCGGTCATCGCTTCGGCGGTAATCGCGACGAGGTAGAGCATCAACAGCATGGCGCGGGGTCCTGGCAGAAAGGCGCGCAGTCTAACCAGTTGCTGCTGGCACCAAAAGGGGGCACAAGACTTCTAGTGATGCTGATGGCCTCATCGCCAGCAACGCCAGCGATGAGGCCAGATGCCACGACTCAGAACTTGATGAAATGCTCGCGGTAGTGACGCAGCTCGGCGATCGACTCACGAATGTCATCCAGCGCCAGGTGCGTGCTGCCCTTCTTGAAGCCGTCCTTCACGTCCGGCGCCCAGCGACCAGCCAGCTCCTTCAGGGTCGAGACATCCAGGTTGCGGTAGTGGAAGTAGTTTTCCAGCGAACGCATGTGGCGATACAGGAAGCGCCGGTCCTGGCAGATGCTGTTGCCGCAGATCGGCGATTTGCCCTTGGGCACCCACTGCTCCAGGAAGGCGATGGTCTGCGCCTCGGCCTCAGCCATGTCGATGCGGCTTTCGCGCACGCGCTGGGTCAGGCCGGAAGCGCCGTGGGTGCGGGTGTTCCAGTCGTCCATGCGGGCAAGGACTTCATCGCTGTGGTGAATGGCGATCACCGGGCCTTCGGCCAGGGTGTTGAGATTGCTGTCGGTAACGATGGTCGCCATCTCGATGATGACGTCATGGTCAGGGTCCAGACCGGTCATTTCCAGGTCGATCCAGATCAGATTCTGCGGGTTCTGCATGATTGGGCTCCTCGGTAGCTGCGCAGTTTAGCCTAGTGGAGCGTGCTAAACTCGACGCCGTTTCAACATCCCCGCTTTAAATCGACGAGACATTCATGGCCAAACGCCAGCTCAATC
>DQAA01000113.1:1238-2808 GCA_003523465.1 Pseudomonas sp. | reverse complement strand
AACCACCGGGCCAACCCACTCGGCGTCAACCCGGTCCACCTCTTGAACGACCTGCGGAAGTTGGTCGTATCACTGAACCGCAGGTAGTTGCACACCTCCTCGTTGGTGTACCCCTTCATCTGGTACAGGTACAACGCCACATGCCGGCGCACCAGGTCCAGCTGTTGCTGGAAGTGGGTGCCGTGCTTGCCCAGCTTGCGCTTGAGGGTCGTGGGGCTGATGCCGAAGGCGGCGGCGACCCGGTCGAGGTTGATCGGTTCGTGGATATGCCCATGCAGGTGATCGAACAATTCATCCAGGAAACTCGACCCGCCACCCAGCGCTTCCAGTTGCCCAAGACACGCCTGCCGCGCCACCAAACCCGGCGTGGCGGCGGCATTGGGCAGCGGTCGATGGATGTATTCCCGGGGCAGGGAGAGCAGGGTGATCTGCGCGTCGAAACGCACCTCCTCGCCGAGGTAAACCCAGTACTGCTCGATATGCCGCGGCTGGCTCCAGGCGCACTGGATGCGCCACGGCAGATGCTCGCCCACCAGCCTTCGACTCATCGCCAGCACCGCGCTCAGGCAGGCTTCACCGAGAAACTGCGCCTGGTTGCCGGCGCCACAGCCGTCCTGCCAGTACAGGTGCAGATAGTGCTCTTCCAGCAGCAGGCGCGGGGTCAGCAGCGGGCTGAGCAGGGCGTGGAACTCGCACAGGTGCTCCAGTGCCTGGTACAGGTCGCGGGCATGCAGCAGGGTCTGGCTGGCCTCGCCGTAATGCCCCGGCAACAGGCGCTGGCCGAACAGGAAAGCGCTGTCGTCGGCATCCAGCAGGCGCCGGGCATTGTCGATCAGGGTAAGGAACTGTTCCTGGCTGAAGCGCGTCGCCCCACGGCTGATGTCCTCGTAGAACACCTCGCAACCGCGCAGCAGGCGATGGCTGTCGATGCCACGGGACAGCGCCAGGTCGATCAGGGTCGCCGGCTGGTAGTGGCCGACGATAAAGCGTTGGTCCCGTTCGTAGCCGCTCATGCCGCCCCCTGTTGCGGGGCCTGGCGCTTGGCCTTGGCGATCCCCAGGTTGACCCGCTTGAGCAGGCTTTCCACGTCGTCGTCATAGGCCATGGCCGCCGCCACGCTGGCGCGCAGGTGCAGGCGTTCGCCGTGGCGCAGGGTCTTGTAGGCCAGGCTGGCCACCGCCTGTTGCAGCTCTTCGGCCAGCCAGCGGGCCTGGGTTTCGCCGGTGTTGGGCATCACCACCACGAAGCGGTCGCCGGCCAGGCGGCAGAGCACGTCCTGCTGGCGCAGGTTGAGCAGCAGCAACTGGGCCAGCACCTGCAACAGGTGATCGCCCTCGGCTTCACCGTGGATCAGGTTCACCGCGCTGAAATCATCGATGTCCAGCACCACCAGCGACAGCGGCTGCTCGTCGCGGGCGGCCTGTTCCAGGGCCAGTTGCACATGCTGGCGCAGGTACTGGGCGCCGCCCAGCGGGGTCAGCTTGTCGAACAGCAGGTGCTCGCGGAACAGCCCCTCGCGCTTGCTCATCTGCGCGTTGATCGCCTGCTGTTCCTGGTGCAGGTGATAGAT
>DQAA01000113.1:0-1182 GCA_003523465.1 Pseudomonas sp. | reverse complement strand
CACATCCATCCACCAGGAAAAACACACGCAGGCCATGCCCAGCGCCAGCAGCCGGCTGACCCGGCCAGCCGGGCGGCTGCGCATCAGCATCACCAGCCAGATCAGCCAGATCAGCCCCGAGCCGCCTTCGCCGACCACGTCCATCCAGTTGATCTGCGCCCACGGCTTGACCTCCCCGAAAGCCAGGTAGACCTGCAGGCCGAGGTTGGCAGCGATGGCCAGGCCAACGAAGGTCAGGGTGTGCAGTTTGAGCAGTGATTTCATCGACGGTCTCCGGGCCGGGCCCGTCAAGCGTGCCCGACCTAGGTCACAGGAGTGTTACAGGGCTTTGCTGCGGGACTTGCACGGCAACTGGTCGGGGCCTTGTTCGCCGCTGCAGAAACGCTCCGCGGGCAGGTTCTTCGCCGGCTCGCTCAGGCGATTGCGGCCCTGCTTGTCGCGGTTCAGGTCGAAGGCGTCGTAGAGCGTGCCGTTGGCGGTGAAGCTGCGTACTTCAAGGCGCGACGGCAGGACCTCGACGGTCTGGTACAGCTGGGTTTCCTCGGCGCTGCGGTCCGGTTGCTGGCGGGCGCGGNNCCGTACATCTTCGAACCGGCCACCGAGACCATGTACACCGGGCCCTGGACCTTGCCGGCGGCGTGGTCCTTCTTCGCCGCCGCGCGCCCGGCTTCGTTGCTCAGGCGGCTGTAGCAGTGGTCATGCCCCTGCAGGACCAGGTCGACCTTGTAGCGCTCGAACAGCGGTTTCCAGGCGGCCTTCAGCGGGCCGGTGTCTTCCGGGCGGGCGCAGGTGTAGATCGGCTGGTGGGTGACGACGATCTTCCAGCGCGCCTTGCTTTCCTTCAGGCGCTGCTCCAGCCACTGGCTCTGCTGGTCGAGGGTGTTCAGGTCGAGGGCGGCGGTGCCGTCGAGGACGATAAAGCGCACGTCCTGGTAGTCGGTGAAGTAGGTGGTGCTTTCCAGTCCTTTCACGCCGTTGCCGGGCAGGGCGAACTGCTTCGCCCAGTGCGGGCCGAGCACGCGGCCTTCGCTGCCGTCGGGGTTCATGCTGTCCAGGTACTCGTGGTTACCGGTGGCGACCACCTGCGGCACGCCGGCGTAGTGGAAGCCGCCGGCCTGGTTCCACTCGCCCCATTCATCGTCGTGGACGAGGTCGTCGCGCTGCGAGGTGAGGTCGCCGGCG
>DQAA01000287.1 GCA_003523465.1 Pseudomonas sp. | reverse complement strand
CGCGGGTGAACCCGCTCCCACAATTGCCCGCGTCGCTCTTGAAAATCAGGCCCTGGCTACCAGCAGGCGCTTGCCGAATACCCGATCCAGCAGCCACACCACCAGCATCGACACCCCCACCAGCGGGAACGCCACGCCCAGTACCAGCATCACCACGGTCGCGGTCTTCCAGCGCGGCAGGTCATGGCGCAGGGGCGGAACACCCAGGCCACCTTCCGGCCGGCGTTTCCACCACATGACCAACCCGCTCACCGAGCCGAGCAGGACCATCAGGCAGATCAGCAGGATCAGCATCTGGTTGACCCAGCCGAACATCTTGCCCTCATGCAGCATCACCCCCAGCTCCGTGGCCCGGGCCACCGGGCTGTAGTCTTTCCAGCGCACGTCGACCAGGACCTTGCCGGTGTACTGGTCGATATGCAGGGTCGCATCGTTGCGCGGGTCGTCGGCGAAGACGGCGATGGTGAAGACGCCGCTGGCGGTGGTCGGCAGGGTGATGCTGTAGCCCGGCTCGACACCACGCTCGGTGGCGATGTCCTCGACCTGCTGCAGGCTGATTTCCGGCGCGGCCGGGCCGCTGTCCATCTGCATGTGGCCTTGGTGTTCGGCATGGGCGCCACTGGATTGCGGCATCGGCGTGTTTTCCACCGCCCAGGGCACGGTCTGCCGGGCGGCGGTGTTGAGGCTGCGGGCCTCCTGGTCTGAGGTGGGCACCTCGTTCCACATCGCGGCCGGAAAACGGTTCCACAGGTCGGCATATTGCTTGCCCCAGAAACCGGTCCAGGTCATGCCGCTGAGCAGCATCAACAACAGCACCAACGAACCCCAGAAGCCGCTGACCGCATGCAGGTCACGCCACAGCAGGCGCCCGCGGGCGTTCATCCGCGGCCAGAAAACCCCGGCGAAACGCCCGCCACGGGGCCACCAGAGGTAGATGCCCGAGACCACCAGGACGATGCCCCAGCCGGCGGCCAGTTCCACCACGCGATCGCCGACCGTGCCGACCATCAGCTCGCCATGCAGCGCACGGGCCACGGCCTGCAGGTTGCTCTTGGCGTCCTGTTCGCCGAGCACCTTGCCGCTATAGGGATCGACGAACACATTGAGTTCCTGCCCGTCGCGCTTGACCACGAACTGCGCGCTGCGATCAGCGGCAGGGGCGGGCAGGTACTGGCTGACCGTGCCGCCCGGATAAGCGGCCTCGACCTGGTGCATCAGGTGCCCGGCCGGATGACGGTGATGGCCGGCCTCGACCACCAGCAGCGAGCGGTACATCAGCGGGTCAAGTTGCGGCTTGAACAGGTAGATGATCCCGGTGATGGCCAGCAGGATCATGATCGGCGCGACGAACAGCCCGGCATAGAAGTGCCAGCGCCACGCCAGGTTGTAGAAGGAAAACGATGGCTTGCTCATGGAGCGCTCCCGAATGAAGGGCGCGGCACGGGGCCGCGCCCGGGCTGGGTCAGAAACTCAGGTCGACCTTGGTCCAGAAGGTACGTCCCGGCTCGTTCACCGTTTCCGTGCCGGAGTAACCGAAGCCGGCATTGCCCGCCAGGTTCAGGTGCTCGGCGTAGGCCTTGTCGAACAGGTTGTCGACGCCGGCGCTGAGCTTGAGGTTCTTGCTCACGCGGTAGGCGCCGTTGAGCGAGAACACCCCGAAACCACCGGACTTGTCGAAGTCCTTGCCGACGATGTTGCCGTAGTTCTCCGAGACCCGGTTCTGCGCCGAAACCAGGCGCCACAGGGCGCCGGCGCTCCAGTCGCTCTCGCTGTAGGTCAGGCCGAGGCGGCTTTCCAGCGGAGGCATCTGGGGCAGGGCGGAACCGTCGCTGCTGTTCTTGCCCCAAGCGTAGGCGAGGGTGGCGTCGGCCTTCCAGTTGGAGGTCAATTGGTACGCGACGCCCATCTCGCCGCCCATGATCCGCGCGTCGATGTTGTCGGCCCGCGAGACATTGGTGCCGCCGCGGTAGTCGTACAGGATGTAGTCACGGACCTGTCCGACATAGCCGGAGGCCCAGGCTTCCAGGGTTTCGGTCTTGTACTGGATGCCGAAGTCGAGCTGGGTGGTTTTCTCCGGCTTGATCGAATCGAAGGCGTTGACCGAGCCCACCGGGCCAGACGTGGGCGAGAACAGCTCCCAGTAGTCCGGGAAGCGCTGGGCGTGGCCCAGGCCGACATAGGTAGTGGCGGGAATGTCGACCAGGTCGTGCTCGTAGCGCAGGAAGCCGCTCGGCAGGGTATCTGCGCGGGTATCGCCAGCAGTGGGGTTGGGCATGGTCATCATCCCCGAGCCGGTGCGCTGGCGGAAATCCTTGGCCGAGGCGCGGTCCAGGCGTGCGCCACCGATCAGCCGGTCCTGGCCGTCCAGCTCNNGTAGTTGTGGAAATCGGCGTCCTTGGTCCAGGGCAGGTTGCCGTAGGTGTTGACCCCCATGCTGCTGCGCTGGCGGTGTTCGTTGGTCTGCGCGTCGATGCCGCTGACCAGGCTCACGTCCTCCCAGCGCCAGGTGCCCTTGATCCGCGCGCCGAGGGTGCGGCGGTC
>DQAA01000326.1 GCA_003523465.1 Pseudomonas sp. | reverse complement strand
GGACGCTGGTAGCGCCAGCCGCCATAGCCCAGGGCCGAGCCGCCGGCCAGCAGCATGAAGCCCTTGAGCACGCTGCGCCGGGACGAGCGTTGCGCCTGCAGCAAGGTGCGCGAACCGACTCCCGACATGCGCTGGAACTGTCCGAGGGTCTGCTCCACCTGGCTCCAGGCCCAGGCATTTTCGCTGCGCTGTTCAAGCCAGCGTTGCCAGGCGCCGTGTTCCTGCTCACCGCGTTCGGCGCGCAGGCGGCTGTGCCAATGGGCGGCTTGCTCCAGTGCCTCACGCTGCTGCTGATCGAGGCGATCCAGCAGGCTCAGGGCAGCAGCCCCAGACGATACAAGGTGCAGTGATGGGTGGCCTTGGCGATGTAGCGGGTGATGGTCACTTCGCTCAGGCCCTCGGCGGCGGCGATGGCCTTGTAGGTCATGCCGTCGAGTTGCGACAGGAGAAACGCCCGGCGTACCACCGGGCCGAGGCCGGCGAGCATGCGGTCCAGTTCGCACAGGGTTTCGAGGAGCAGGGCGCGTTCTTCCTCGCTGATTTCCAGGGCCTCGGGAACCTCGGCCAGGGCTGCCAGCCAGGCCCGTTCGAGGCGGGTGCGGCGGTAGTGGTCGATCATCAGGCGGCGGGCGATGGTCGCCAGGTAGCCGCGGGGTTCGCGCATGGCATCCAGGCGCATATCGGCATCGCGGGCGGCGAGGATACGGATGAACACGTCATGCACCAGGTCCCGGGCCAGCTCGCGGCAATCGACCCGGGGGCGCAACCAGCCGAGCAGCCAGCGGTGGTTATCCTGGTAGAGGGTGCCCACCCGCTGCTGGGTGCGAAGGTCTGACATGGTCAATCCAGAATATGTAACTGAGAATTAGTCGCATATTATGTTTTTCGTTGGTCAGCCTGCAAGGAGGGGATTGGTTGAGGATCTACAGGGCGATCCTAGAAGTCATACCGCCCACTCACCCCTAGCGTCCTGGGCGACCCCAACACCCCGGTGTAACCGCCGTTCGGCGAATTCCACAGGGTGGTGTAGTAGGTCTTGTCGAAGGCGTTGCGCAGCCATAGCGATAGATCCCATTGGCCGTCACCCAGGTCCCCGCGCAGCCCTGTCGAAAGGTTGACCAGTGCATAGCTGGGCAATTGCGCATAGCGCGAATCGTCCACCGTGCCCACGGCATGGGAGCGGAACGCGTAGCTGGCGTTGAGGTACGGGCGCAGCGTTCCGACCTGCCATTCGTAGCTGCCGCTGGCATTGGCGATCCATTTCGAAGCCCCCACCACGGCATGTCCGCTGAGGTCGCAGGAGGCCGGGGCGCCGGGCCGCAGGGCTATCTCGGCCGGGCAGGGCGCGTTGTCGTAGTCGAGGTAACGCACGTCGTTCCATGAGCCGTTCAGCGTCAGGGTCAGGCCGCGCAGCGGCAGCAGGCTGGACTCGAATTCCACCCCTCGGCTGCGCACGTTGCCGGCATTGGTCAGGTAGCTGGTGAGATTGGCATCGTCGTAGGCGTTGGTCTGGTAGCCGTGCACCTCGGTCCAGAATAGATTGGCGTTGAGTTGCAGACGCCGGTCGAGCAGGGTGCTCTTGATCCCCAGCTCGGCGTCGTTGGCCCGCTCCCTGCCGATCAGCAGGGAGTCGGCACCGGCCACCGGGGCGCTGGCGACGCTGAGATTGACCCCGCCGGATTTCTCGCCGTGGGACAGCGACGCGTAGCCCATCAGGTCATCGTTGAAGCGCCAGGCCAGGCTCAGCAGTGCCGAGGGGCTGAAGCTGTAGAGGTTCAAATCACCGGAGTCGTAGGCGCCCAGCCGTGCCTGGCGTACGTTCGCGGCAGCACCGCTGGCCGTCGCCCCGCCCATCGGCGCATAGCGTGCGACACGGGCCTGCTTGGCTTCATAGGTACCACGCAGGCCGGCACTGAAATCCAGGCGCTGGGTGAGGTGCCAGGTGCCCTGGGCGAACAGGGCGAAGCTGTCGGTATCGATGTGCCCCTTGCCCAGGCTGTAGACATCGTTCAACGCGCCTTGTGGCGTGCCGTTCCAGGTGTCTGCCAGCGGTCCGTAGGCGGTGAACACCGAGTTGCGCATTTCCTGGCGGAACCAGTAGCCGCCCAACACGTAGTCGAAGAACTCGCCGGCCGGCGACGCCAGGCGCAGTTCCTGGGAATATTGCTGGTCGCGGGCGGACTGGCCGACGTTGTACATCACCGGGACATTCAGCTCGTCGTCGTTGCGCGGGGTGAAGTCCCACCAGCGCCAGGCGCTGATCGAAGTCAGGGTGTAATCGCCCGGCAGGTTCCAGTTGGCCTCCAGCGAGGTGCCACCCTGGAACACCTTGACGCTCTGTTCGGCATCGAGGTTGACGTGACGCCCCCGGGCCAGGGTTGCGCCCACGGCGGCGGCGCGTTGTTCGTAGCGATTGACGCCGTTGATGGTCGGGCCGCTGCTGAACAGCGAGCGGGTGCCGGCGCTGGAGTCTTCCTCGTTGTAGTCGGCAATCCAGCGCAAGTTGAATCGCTCCGAGGGTTCGAGCAACAGTTGCCCACGAAAGCCCTGACGGGTGCCGCCGCCCAGGGTGTGGCCGTCGTGGTCGTTCTCCACATAGCCGTTTTCTCGGGTGCGGTAGGCGGAGAAACGTCCAGCCAACTGGCTGTTCAGTGGTCCGCCGAATGCGGCCTGGGTCTGCACGTAACCGTCTTCGCCGACGGAGCTGGAAAGGCTGCCTTCGGGGTTGAAGGAGGGGCGCCGGGTACTGATGTTGAGAACCCCTGCGGTGGTGTTCTTGCCAAACAATGTGCCCTGGGGGCCGCGCAGCAATTCCAGTTGCTCGATATCCAGCAGGTCGAACACGGCCATGCCCGGCCGCCCGAGGTAGACGTTGTCGAGATAGATCCCGGCGCTGCCTTCCAGGCCATCGCTGGCCGGGTTGTTGCCCAGTCCGCGGATCGACAGGCTGGACTGGCGTGCGTGCATGAACGCGACGTTCACGCTCGGCAGTGCCTGCTGCAGGTCCTGCACCCGGTACAGGCGCTGGTTCTCCAGGGCCTGGGCGGAAAGTACGCTCATCGCCGTGGGTACGCTCTGGGCGTCCTCGGTGCGACGTCGTGCGTTCACCGTTACCGTTTGCAGGGTTGGGTCGTCGACGACGACTCCCCCCTCCGGTGTGGCGGCGAAGGTCGGCAGGCAGGACAGGGCCAGCACACCGGGAAACAGGTGGGGCCAGACGCACGCGCGGGTGGAGCGGGGCAACGGCTTGGTCATCGGAGACTCCTATGATGAAAAAAGCTCTCGCTGCGCGTGGTCTGCGTAAGCGTGATCGACAGGTTTGACGGGTGGATTCAGTCGCGCAGCCAGGGGATGTCCTTGGCCTGGTAGCGGTGGGCGCGGAAGATCGCGTTGTTTTCCCCCGGCAGGTAGGCACGGGATGCGCTGTCCGGGTACGCTGCAAAGTGAGGATTGATGTATTCCCAGACCACCTCGCCGGTACGGGTCACCTCGAACAGGCGACCGAAGTTGGCTTCGGTGACCAGGGTGTTGCCGTTGTGCAGGCGCTGGGCGCCTCCCATGAACGGGGTGAAAAAGGCGTAGCCGGGGGTATCGGCGTACTGCCATTCGATGCGCTGGGCATGGGGATCGACTTCGATCACCCGGGAGTGAGGCATGGACACGTGGGGCCGTGAAATGCCGTTGTCGAATACCAGGATGCGGCCGTTTTCCAGCTCGCTCGGGCAGTGCTGTTGCGCCACCAGGTCGTGACCGAGACGCCAGAGCACGCGGTCGCTGGCCTTGTCCACAGCGATGACCGAGGACACGCTGCGCAGGCTGAGGATCACCTTGCCGTCGCGGCCCGGTGTCACCGAGTTGGTCATCGGCCAGTGGTAGCGCTCGAAGCAGGCGTGCAGGGGGTAGTCCTCCGGTGCCAGGTGCTCCCAACTGCGCCATTCCCAGACCAGGTTGCCGGCGCGGTCCACTTCCTTGATCACATCGCCGTAGATCACCCCGCCTGGTGCCTCGCTGCCCGGAATCCCGCCCTGCACCCGCGCCGCAATGGCGATTGGCAGGGGCTCGGCAGTGCTGTACAGCAGGTTGCCGTTGTCCAGCCACTGGGCGTCATGGTGGTGGGCCAGGTCGGTGTATTCCCAGACCACTTCGCCGTCTGCGGTCACCTCGCTGAAGGCGCCGCCGTGCCACACCGACCAGCCCGGGAACAGGTCGGGCGAGTCCGGATGATTGCCGTTGTNNGTTGTAGCCAAGGTTGCCATTGGCCAGGATCACCGCGTCGCGACCGGGGCGTTGCGGCAGTTGCCAGTGATGGACCTGCTCGCCGCGCAGGTTGATCAGGAACACCTGGCCACCGGCAGTCTGCGGGGCGAACAGGGTGTAGCCGCCGGCCGAGCGTTCGGCGTCGAGGGCGATCAGGCCGGTGGCGTACCGGCGCAGGGTGGTGG
>DQAA01000141.1 GCA_003523465.1 Pseudomonas sp. | reverse complement strand
GTGGCGCGACGGCGGCCAGTTGCGCTTCCGGGTGACGGATCCGCAGGACATAGCGCTCATGCACGACGATCTGCTCGGAGTAGCCGCCCAGGGTCCAGCCCGGTGCGTCCGGGGTCGGGAAGTTGTAGGTACCGATCATCCCGTCGCAGTAGTTTTCCAGGCCCTCGTCGCAGTCGGCGCAGTGCTTGCAGCTGTCGACGATGCAGCCGACGCCGACCAGGTCGCCCACCTTGAACCCGCTGACATGGCCGCCGACGCTGGCCACCCGGCCGACGATTTCATGACCGGGAACGCAGGGGTACTGGGTGCCTTCCCATTCCGAGCGCACCTGGTGCAGGTCGGAGTGGCAGATGCCGCAGTAGGCGATTTCGATCCGTACATCGTGGGCGCCAACCTCGCGGCGGGTGATGGTCAGCGGCTCCAGTGGCTGGTGGCCGGCATGGGCACCATAGGCGATGACTTGCATGCGGTATTCCTCGAGGACGGTAAATGACCCTTGCATCTTCCGTGTGGCGCGGGCAGGGCCGGTAACCCGATTCCACCGGGTTCTTGCCTAATCCTTCAGCGCCGCCTCGATGCCGGCGACATCGATCTTGCCCATCTGCATCATCGCCTCGAAGGCGCGTTTGGCCTTGGCCGGATCGGGGTGGGTGATGGCCTGGGTGAGGATGCGCGGGGTGATCTGCCAGGAAATGCCCCACTTGTCCTTGCACCAGCCGCAGACATTGGCTGCGCCGCCGTTGTCGATGATTGCGTTCCAGTAGCGGTCGGTCTCGGCCTGGTCGTCGGTGGCGACCTGGAAGGAGAACGCCTCGCTGTGCTGGAAGGCCGGGCCGCCGTTGAGGCCGAGACAGGGCAGGCCCATGACGGTGAATTCCACGGTGATGATGTCGCCCTGCTTGCCTGATGGATAGTCGCCGGGGGCGGGGTGGGCGGCGATCACCTGGCTGTCGGGGAAGGTCGCGGCGTAGAAGGTGGCGGCGTCGAGGGCGTCGCCGTTGAACCACAGGCAGAGGGTGTTTTTCGGGGTCATGACGGCAGCTCCGGGGCGGGGTGGCTGGTTGAGTCTAGACCCTGGTTGCCGCTGGGTTTGTTTGCCGGTCTTGAGGGCCTCATCGCCGGCAACGCCGGCTCCCACAGGGTTCGGCGGTGCACACCATCCCTGTGGGAGCCGGCGTTGCCGGCGATGAGGCCAGTGGGAGCTGCGATGATTTCGTGGTGTTAGCCCAGAATCGCCTTCATCTTGTCCCTGAGCTGATCAATCCCGAACGGCTTGCTGATCATGTGCATCCCCTCCGGCACATCGATGCTCTGCCCGTACCCGCTGGCAAACAGGATCGGCAACATCGGCCGCAGTTCCCGGGTCTGGCGGGCCAGTTCCTTGCCGTCGATGCCGGGCAGGCCGACGTCGGTGAGCATCAGGGCGAAATGCTGTTGCGGGTCGCCGAGCAATTCCAGGGCAACTTCCGCGTCTTCGGCCTCCTTGACCTCGTATCCCAGTTCCTGAAGGACATCGACCATCAACATGCGCACGATGTTGTCGTCTTCAACGACCAGAAGCGGGGCGGTGGCGGGCATGGGTGACTCCTGCGGCAATGATTGTTACTCACTCTGTAAACAGCACACCGCAGGAAGTTCCCACGGCATTGGCGTGGTTGAGCATAGCGGGCCGCGATAATGCACGGAACGAATCCGTACGTCATGCCTCAAATACTGGCTTTATGCCCTGTCGATCGCCGCGAAGACGGATAGACTGGGAGATCAGCGCCGCCCGGGACAGCACGATTCCGGGCCCAAGGCCAAAAAAACAATCGCCACACTCTGCCGCATGGACCAACAGATGAATCAGTCAAACTCTATCGACCAGCAGCGCTTCCAGAAGCTGCTGGTGCGCAATATCAGTCTGCCCCTGGGAGTGGGGCTGCTGAGTGCCGTGGTGTTCATCGCGGTGATCGCCTACCTGCTGTCGGTGATCCAGTGGGTCGGCCATACCGACCGGGTGATCAACAACGCCAACGAGTCGCTGAAGCTGTCCATCGACAAGGAAACCGGCATGCGCGGCTACCTGTTGACCGGCGAAGAGCATTTCCTCGACCCCTACGAACTGGCCAGGCCGCGCATCGCCGCGCAGATGCAGACCCTGCGCGAACTGGTGGCGGACAACCCGATCCAGCTCGATCGCCTCGCCCGCCTGGAAGCCCTGCAAGCCGAGTGGAATGCCTTCGGCAAGGAAATGATCGACCTGCGCCGCACCGCCGGTGACTACAGCTCGGATGTCCAGGCCGGCCGCGGCAAGCGCCTGACCGACCAGATCCGCAAGGAATACGAGGACTTCATCGCCGTCGAACAGCAACTGCGGGCCAAGCGCAATGAGCAGGTGAGCACCACCACCTGGGTGTCGATCTCGCTGTACCTGCTGCTGGTCGTGGTCATCAGCGCGCTGCTGGCCTACGTTGGCCGTCGCGACCTGATCAACCTGTCGCGCAGCTACCAGGAAAATCTCGAAGCCCAGCAACGGGCTGCCGACGTCGTCCAGCAGCAGAGCTGGATCCGCAGCGGCCAAAGCCAGCTGGCCGAACGGGTGCTGGGCCAGCAGACCCTGCCGACCCTCGGCCACAACATCCTGCAGTTCTTCTCCAACTACCTCGGCAGCGTGGTCGCGGCGCTGTATGTGCGTGATGAACAGAACAACCTGCACCGGGTCGCCAGCTACGGCTTCTCCCGCGAGCAGGAGGCCCGGGACCAGGTGGTCAGCCAGAACGAAGGCCTGGTCGGTCAGGTCCTGGCGCAGAACCGCCTGTTGACCCTGGAAGAGGTGCCGGAAGACTACTTCAAGGTCAGTTCCGGCCTGGGCGAGGGCCTGCCGCGCAGCGTGATGCTGGTGCCGGCCAGCAACGACGGGCAGATCAACGGCGTGCTCGAACTGGGCTTCCTGCGCCCGCTGAGCCCGCGCGACAGCGAGTTGCTGGAGCGGGTCGCCGGCAACCTCGGCACCTCCATCGAAAGCGCGCGCTATCGCCAGCGCCTGCAGGAAGTGCTGGCCCAGACCCAGCAGCTCAACGAAGAACTCCAGGTCCAGCAGGAAGAACTCAAGACCGCCAACGAAGAGCTGGAAGAACAGTCGCGGGTGCTCAAGGAGTCCCAGGCCTATCTGGAAACCCAGCGCGCCGAGCTTGAACAGACCAACGAGCAACTGGCCGAACGCACCGACGCCCTGGCCTCGCAGCGTGATGCCCTGGACGTGAAGAACACCGAGCTCAACGAAGCCCAGGTGCAGTTGCAGGAACGCGCCGAGGAGCTGCAACGGTCGAGCAAGTACAAGTCCGAATTCCTCGCCAACATGTCCCACGAGCTGCGCACTCCGCTCAACAGCACGCTGATCCTGGCCAAGCTGCTGGCGGAGAACCCGCAGGAGAACCTCAGCGATGAACAGGTCAAGTTCGCCGAGTCGATCTATTCCGCCGGCAATGACCTGCTCAACCTGATCAACGACATCCTCGATATCGCCAAGGTCGAGGCCGGCAAGCTCGACGTGCGCGCCGAGACCCTGCAG
>DQAA01000440.1:5506-5707 GCA_003523465.1 Pseudomonas sp. | reverse complement strand
CACCGATATCGCCGGCAACATCGGCAGCGCCGGCGGCGCGCTCACCCTGATCCTCGACACCAGCGCCCCCGGGATGCTGGCCAACCCGATCCAGCTCGCTTCCGCCTCCGACAGCGGCAGTTCGAACAGCGACGGCCGTACCAACGTCAGCAATCCGCAGTTGCGCGTCAGCCTGGCCGGCACCAACGCGGTCGCCGGCGA
>DQAA01000440.1:0-5434 GCA_003523465.1 Pseudomonas sp. | reverse complement strand
GGCGCCGACGGCAGCAAGCTGCTCTCCGGCATCGTCACCGACATCGCCGGCAACGTCGGCATCGCTGGCGGCGCGCTGTACCTGGTGCTCGATACCACCCCACCCGCCGCAGCGGACAATGCTCCGGTACTGGCGGTCGCCTCCGACAGCGGTCTGTCGAGTAGCGACGGCATCACCAACATCAGCGCCCCGACCCTTCGCATCAGCCTCACCGGCACCCAGGCGCAGNNCCGACGCCACTGCGCACCACCCTGAGCGCCACCGACATCAGCAATGGCTATATCGATCTGCAGGTGCCCACTGGCAGCCTCGGCGCCGACGGCAGCAAGGTCCTGACGGCACGCGTCACCGATGTCGCCGGCAATGTCGGCATCGCCGGGCCGGGTCTGACGATCACCGTCGACAGCGCTGCGCCGAACCCGCCGAGCACACCTGTGCTTGAGGCCGCCAGTGATACAGGAGCATCCAGTTCCGACGGNNGTGGATCACCGGCAGCGCGGAGTCCGGCACTACCGTGCACCTGTATGACACCGATGGCACCACCCTGCTGGGTACGGCGATCGCCAGCGCCGGCACATGGCGCATCCAGGCCACCACGCTGGCTGCGGGAAACCACAGCCTGACGGCCAGGGCCACGGACCTGGCCGGCAACATCAGCCTGGCCAGCGGCCCCTTGTCCATCGTCATCGTGCCGAACCCGAGCGTGATGCATATCAGCGCTCAAGGCCTTGACCGTACCGTGAAGGTTGGCGACGAGGTGCTGATCGACATGATCTGGGACCAGACGGTCAATGTCGACCTCAGCCAGGGCACGCCAGGCTTGTTGCTGGAAACCGGCCTGATCGATCGCCAGGCGCTCTACGTCAGCGGCTCGGGCAGCCAGACCCTGACCTTCAAATACACCGTACAGGCCGGCGACCTCAGTGCCGACCTGGACTTCCAGAGCAGCGCGGCGCTGCAGCTCAATGGCGCGGTCATCAGCAACAACACCCACCATCTGGCGCTCCTGCCGCTGCCGGGCGTGGGCAGCACCAACTCCCTGGGCGGGCGCAGCACTATCGTGGTCGATGGCGTGGTGCCGGTGGTGAGCAGCGCCGGTGTGCCGGGCAATGGCACCTACGTCGGCGGACAGCACCTCGATTTCAGCGTCAACTTCAGCGAGGCGNNATCACGGTCGATACCACAGGCGGCACGCCCCGGATCGTCATTGCCCTGGACAACGGCGACACCGCGTATGCCAATTACCTGTCAGGCTCCGGTGGCAGCGCCCTGGTGTTCCGCATGACCATCGCCGATGGCCAGCTCGCTCACAACGGCATCACCCTGGGCGGCAGCGTCGACCTGAATGGCGGCGCCATCACCGACCTCGCCGGCAATGCCAGCGTGACCACCCTCGATAGCGTGGCCAGTACCGCCGGCATCACTATCGATGCCCTCACGCCCAGCGTGGTCAGCGTGATCCCACCGGCAGACGGCAGCTACCGGGTCGGCAGCGTGCTCGGCTTTACCGTCAACGCCAGCGAAAACCTGACCGTGGACACACGCAACGGCACGCCGCACCTGGCCCTGACCATCGGCGGCGCAGTGCGTTACGCCACCTATGTTTCCGGCTCGGGTAGCAGCGCGCTGGTGTTCCAGTACACCGTGCAGCCAGGGGAAAACTCCAACGGCATCGGTCTGCCCGGCAGTATTGATCTGAACGGCGCGACGGTACGGGACGCGGCAGGCAACGGGCTGAATGCAGCGCTGAACAACCCGGGCAGTACCGCCGCGATCGTGGTCGACAACCTGCGCCCGACGCTCAATGGGGTCAACGTCAGTGGGCCCGTGCCGACGCCTCGGGAAACCGCGGACTACATCGTCGACTTCAACGAGAAAGTCACCGGCGTGACCCTCGATGCCTTCACCCTGACCTTCAGTGGTGGTCTGACCGGGGTCCTCGATAGCGTCACATCGACCGATGGCCAGCGCTATATCGTCAGGGTCGGCAGCCTGGCCGGCGACGGGCAGATGGTCCTGCGCATCAGCACCACCAACAGCGGCATCAAGGACCTCGCCGGCAACGAAGCGCTTGGCACCAGCACCGGCGCCGTCTGGGGTGTCGATCGCATCATTCCTACCGTGGCCAGCGTCGCCGTGCCGGCTGCCGGTACCTATGTCGCCGGGCAGAACCTCGATTTCACCGTGACGATGAGCGAGAACATCCAGATGTACACCGACGGTGGCATCCCCACCCTCGACGTGCAGTTGGCCAATGGTCAGACGGCCGTGGCGACCTATGTGCGCCAGACCGGCAGCCGCACCCTGTTGTTCCGCATGAGCGTCGCAAGCGGCCAGCTCGACAGCGATGGCATCACGCTGGGGTCGTCGATCAACCTCAATGGCGGGATTCTGCGTGACGGCGTGCGCAACAACGCCGACACCACCCTCAAGGGCGTGGCCGATACCCGCAACATCCTGGTGGACGCCGTGGCNNCACTGCCGGCGGCCGGCATCTACCGCATCGGCGATGCGTTGCGCTTCACCGTCGATGCCAGCGAAAACATCACGGTCGACACCCGCAGCGGCATCCCCCGCCTGGCCCTCGATATCGGCGGCGAAACCCGTTACGCCAGCTATGTTTCCGGAGCGGGTGGCCCGGCGCTGGTCTTCGAATACATCGTCGAGAAGGGCAACGACACTCGCAGCATCAGTATCGGCCAGAGCATCGAGCTCAATGGCGGCACCCTGCGCGACGCCGCGGGCAACGACATGGTGCTGGCACTGAATGCAGCGACCAGCTCCGCCGGGGTGATCATCGATACCGTGGCGCCAACGGCCAGTACGATCTCCAGGGTCGATGCCAGCCCGAGCAATGCCGGCTCGGTGCGCTACACCGTGACCTTCGACGAGGTCGTTTCCGGTGTGGACAGCGCCGACTTCTCGCTGGTCTTCAGTGGCAGTGCCAACGGGCGCATCGCCTCGGTCACCCCGCTCGATGGCCGCACCTACAGCGTGCTGGTGGACAACCTGACAGGGGCCGGAGACCTGCGACTGGACCTCAACGCCAGCAATACCGGGATCATCGATGGGGTGGGCAATGCCCTCGACACTGGCCTGGCAGGCAGCAGCTACAGCATCGACCGTGTTGCCCCGCAGCCGCTCAGCATGGTCGCCGGCGAGTTCGATCCGGCCGGTCGCAGCCTGGGCGTCACCCTGACCTTCAGCGAGGCGGTCAGCGGGGTCGATACCGGCGACTTCACAGTCCTGGGCACTGACAGCGCCAGCGGCATCGTACAGTCGGTCCAGCGGATCGACGCACAGACCTACCGCATCACCATCGGCAACATCAGCGGCCAGGGCACCTTGACCCTGAACCTGAATGCTTCGGGCAGCGGTATCCAGGACAGTATCGGCAACCTCATGAGCGAGTCGCTGACCAGCAGCGCCCTGGCGGTGCGCAGCCAGGATGTCGGTGACCTGCAATACCGCCTCAATCCGCCGGCCACCGCCGGCGTGCCGCAGACACCGCTGGTGCAGCCGCAGGTGCCAGGCCTGGTCATCAACGAGAGTATCTCGCCGCTGGCGACCGGTTCGCTGTTCGAGGTGCGCAACGTGGGCGGCAGCCTGCAGCCACTGGGCGTCATCTTCCTGGGCCAGGCCGGCAGTGCGCCGAGCTTCATCGCCCAGGTCTTCGGCAGCAGCGACGGCGGTCTCGGCAACGGCGCCGGCCAGGGCTTCCTCGGCTTCGGTGGTGGCAATGGCGGGATCTTCGGCGGCAGCACCTTCGCCACCATCTTCGGCCGGGAAGTCCCGGGCGTGACCGAGATGAACGTGTTCAACGGTGGCCAATGGAAACAGAGCGACCTCAACCAGGGGCTGCGCGGCGTGTTCGGTGTTCCGACCTTCGGCCAGCAACTGCAACAAATCAATGAAGCCGACCAGCGCCACGTGCGCGAGTTGGCCAAGGCCCTGGCCAAACCGGCAGAGATCGGACAACGGGCATGAACAACAGCACAACTCTTGAGAATCGAGCCGTACCAGGGGGCGGCGCAGGGATGAACAAAAAAGGGATGAACATGACGCACAAGCTGTTTGCCGCCAGTCTGCTGGCTCTGGCCATCGGCGGCTGCGCGGTCACCAGCGATCCGATCGAACGCAGTGCCAGCGAAGAACGTGCACGCAGCGACATGGCCAGCATCTACAAGGACCAGGAGCCCCTCACCGGGCCCCTGACCCTGCACGAGGCCATGGCCCGCGCGGTCAAGTACAACCTCGAAGCCCGCCTGAAGGTGATGGAAGAAGCCCTGAGCAAGCGCCAGGTCGACCTCGCCCAGTTCGACATGCTGCCGCGCATGGCCCTGGCCGCCGGCTACGCCGGTCGCGACAACGTCAGCGCCTCCAGCAGCCAGAGCATCCAGACCGGCACCCAGTCCCTCGAACCCTCGACCTCCCAGGACCGCAACCGCCGCGTGGCCGACCTGACCATGGTGTGGAACGTGCTGGACTTCGGTGTCAGCTACCTGGGCGCCAAGCAGCAGTCCGACCAGCGCTACATCCTCCAGGAACGCAAGCGCAAGGTGATCCACACCATCACCCAGGACGTGCGTTCGGCCTACTGGCGTGCGGTGGCGGCGGAGCGCCTGCTGAACCAGATCGACACCCTGATGGGGCGGATCAACCAGGCCCGCATCAACAGCCAGCTGATGAGCGCCCAGCGCATCGGCGACCCGGTCCAGGCCCTGAGCTACCAGCGCGCCCTGATCGAGGCCACCCGCCAGCTGGAAGAACAGCGCCGCGCGCTGTCGCTGGCCAAGACCGAGCTGGCCGCGCTGATCAACCTGCCGATGAACCAGGCCTACAGCCTGGCGCTGGACAGCCGCTACGCGGTGCCGGAGCTGCATGTGGACTTCGCCACGCTGGAGCAGCAGGCGCTGGCCAGCCGTCCGGAACTGCGCGAGCAGGACTACCAGGCGCGCATCAGCGCCACCGAAACCCGCAAGGCCATGCTGCGCATGCTGCCGGGCCTGGAGTTCTCGGCCGGCGGTCATTACGACAGCAACTCGTTCCTGACCAACGAGAGCTGGGCTGACTACGGGGTGAAAGTCACCTGGAACCTGTTCAACGTGCTCTCCGGGCCTGCGGCGATCGACGTCGCCAAGGCCGGCGAAGACGTAGCCGTGGCACGCCGCCAGGCGATGTCGGTGGCGGTGCTGGCCCAGCTGTACGTGGCCCGCGCCAACTTCCAGGAAGCCAGCCGGCAGTTCCAGACCAGCGAAGAGATGGCCAAGCTCGACGGGCAGATCGCCGAACAGCTGCGCAATCGCTTCCAGACCAACAACATCGGTGAGCTGGAGCTGATCCAGGGCGAACTGAACAACCTGCAGACCCAGCTCAAGCGCGACCTGTCCTACGCCGAGCTGCGCAACGCCTACTCCCAGGTGTTCATCAGCAG
>DQAA01000523.1 GCA_003523465.1 Pseudomonas sp. | reverse complement strand
GGCGTTGTAGGCGGCCACGGCGAGGCTGATGTCGTTGTCGAACAGGGTCATCAGGCGCTTGAGGTAGCGCGCGCCGCCCTGGATGTTGGCCTGGGGATCGTAGACATCGGTCACCCCCATTTCCCGCGCGGTGTCGGGCATCAGTTGCATCAGGCCGCCGGCGCCTTTGCGCGAGGTGGCGGCGGCGTTGTAGTTCGATTCGTTCTGGATCACTGCGTGGAGCAAGGCTTCCGGCAGGCTGTTGGCCTGGGCAGCGGCCCGGACCAGCTCGGCGTAGGGCTTGCCGGCGATCAGTTGCGGCTGGGAATCGAGACTGGCTTGCGCCGTCTCGGCATCGCGGATGATCCGCTCGTAATGACGTCCGGGACGGTGGACGTTGGACAGGACGTAGCTGCCATTGGCATCCACGGAAACGAACACGTCGGCGTGGACGATGCTGCTCAGCAGCAGGCCGCCGAGGAGCGTGGCAGTGATCGATCTGGTCATGAGGGCCTCCCCGACCAGCCCCGAAAAGTGGGGGTTATGCCCCAGTCGCCGGTCGTGGATCAGCCATACGCAAGCACCATGCCGCAACACCCAGGCCCCGTCCTGCGGGGCTTGGGCGGCAACGCCGGGCCCTGAGCACGGCTATTGCATGAGCCTTGCCGGCACCTGCGCCGCCGACTGGACGAGGTCATCATGAAGCAGCATCTGCGTTGTTCCCGCCGCGCCCAGCGTGGCTTCACCCTCCTGGAATTGCTGGTGGTGCTGGTGGTGCTCGGGCTCCTGGCCGGCATCGTCGCGCCCAAGTACTTCGCCCAGCTGGGCCGCTCCGAAGTCAAGGTGGCCAGGGCGCAGATCGAGGGGCTGGACAAGGCCCTGGACCTGTACCGGCTGGAAGTCGGGCACTACCCCTCCACCGAACAGGGCCTGCAGGCGCTGGTCAGCGCGCCCAGCGACGAATCCCGCTGGACCGGCCCCTACCTGCAGAAAAGCCTGCCCCAGGATCCATGGGGTCGCGCCTACAGCTATCGCTATCCCGGCGAACACGGCGAATACGACCTGCTGTCCATGGGCAAGGACGGCCAGCCCGGCGGCGAAGGCGAAAACGCCGAAGTCACCAGTTGGCAATAAAAGGAGGCCCGCCCATGCGCTATCACCTCAAGGCCGTTGGCAAAGCCGGTGTCGTGTCCATGACCGTCGAAGCCCCAGGCGACGGCGAAGCCCGGCGCATCGTCGAAGACCAGGGCCTGCGGGTGCTCAGCCTGCAGGCCGAGCGGCACTGGCGGGCATTGCGTTTGCGCCCGGCCGAAGCCTTCAACCTGGTGCTGTTCAGCCAGGGGCTGACCACCCTGCTCAACGCCGGCCTGCCGTTGATCGACGCCCTGGAAAGCCTCGCCGAAAAAGAGAGCGCGCCCCACGCCCGCAAGACCCTCGGCGAACTGGTGCGCCTGCTCTATGAAGGCAAGTCCTTCTCCCAGGCACTGGCCCAGCTGTCTGCGGTGTTTCCGCCGCTCTATGTCGCCCTCGTGCAATCCAGCGAGAAGACCGGCGCCGTGGGTGAAGCCCTGGGCCGCTATGTCAGCTATCGCCAGCGCATGGACGAGGTGCGGCAGAAGATCATCAGCGCCTCGATCTACCCGCTGCTGTTGCTGGTGGTCGGCGGTGGCGTGGTGTTGTTCCTGATGGGCTACGTGGTGCCGCGCTTCAGCCTGGTGTTCGAAGGGCTGGGCAATGACCTGCCGTGGCTGTCGCGGATCCTGATGAATGGCGGGCTGTTCCTGCATGCCCACCAGGGTGAATTTCTCGCGGTTGCCGTCGCGGCTGTCAGCGCCCTCGCCGTCCTTCAGCGCCGGCCAGCGTTTCGCCGCGGCCTGGAGCGCCTGATCGAGAAGCTCCCGGCGGTGCACCAGCGCATCGTCATGTATGAACTGGCGCGTTTCTACCGCTCCCTCGGCATCCTGCTGCAGGGCGGCATTCCCCTGGTCACCGCCATGGGCATGGTCCGCGGCCTGCTCACCCCCGCTTCCCGCCAGCGTCTGGACCAGGCCTGCGAGCGGGTGCGCGAGGGGCAATCCCTATCCACCGCGCTGGAACGCAACAAGCTGGTCACCCCGGTGTCCCTGCGCCTGCTGCGGGCCGGCGAGCAGTCCGGCAACCTCGGGCAGATGATGGAGCGCAGCGCCGACTTCTACGACGAAGAAGTCAGCCGCTGGATCGAGTGGTTCGTGCGCCTGTTCGAACCCCTGTTGATGACCTTCATCGGGCTGTTGATCGGGGTGATCGTGATCCTCATGTACATCCCGATCTTCGAGCTGGCGTCGAGTATTCACTGACGCCGGTTGCGCCGTTTGTACAAGCGCGCCAGCGGGTCGGCGCCCGAAAATCCCGGCTCCCCTCGTTCAGGAGCCGCGAAATGCGCTTTGTCTACGCCCCGCTGTTTTTCTTCGGATTCATCGGCACTGCGGTGCTCATCGCCAGCCTTGGCGCCGGCCTCGGCTGGTTGCTGGCGCTGCTGCTGGTGGCGATCGCCGTCAGCGTTTTCTGCGAATGGCGCTGGCCGTACCGCGCGCAATGGAACCGCAATCGCGGCGACCGCCTGCGGGATGTGCTCCATGCCAGCGTCAACGAGTCCCTCAATGTCCTCAGCATCGCCGCGATTCCCCTGATTGCCCCGTGGCTGCCCAACCTGGGGATCTGGCCCGGTGACTGGCCCCTGGGGCTGCAGTTGCTGCTGGCGATCCCCATCGCCGACCTCGGCATCACCCTGGTCCATTACGCCAGCCACCGTTCGGCGCTGCTCTGGCGCCTGCATGCGGTGCATCACAGCGTCACCCGCATGTACGGCTTCAACGGTTTGATGAAGCACCCGCTGCACCAGTTGCTCGAAGCCCTTGGCGGCACCCTGCCCTTGCTGCTGTGCGGGCTGCCGCAGGACGTGACGGCATTGCTGGCGTTCAGCATCTCCATCCAGTTGCTGTTGCAGCACGGCAATGTCGACATGCGTATCGGCGCGCTGCGGCATGTGCTCGCCTGGGCGCCACTGCATCGGCTGCACCACCTCAAGTACGGCAGCCACGGCGACGTCAATTTCGCCCTGTTCCTGCCGTTGTGGGATCGCTTGCTGGGGACGGCGTTGTACCTGCCGGACTACGAACTGGCGGATGACGACCTGGGAATTGGCGACTGCCCCGACTATCCCGTGGACTATGGGGCGCAATTGCGCCAGCCGTTCAGCGCCGCCCAGGCCACCCATCCGCCGGCGATCCTGCCGGCTGGGCTGCGCGA
>DQAA01000135.1:6381-10835 GCA_003523465.1 Pseudomonas sp. | reverse complement strand
AGACCGCCATCTGGTCGAGGTTGTCGGCCAGGGCCTTGGCCACGAAAGCCGGCGAGGTGTGCTTCGGCTCACCGATCGACAGGGCGATGGCGCGCTTGTCCGCCGCGGGGGTAACGCCGCCCAGCAGGGCGCGGAGTTTCTCGAACGGGTAGGGCTGAAGCTGGTTCAAAGCGTTGTTCATCGGCACGAGGTCTCGTCAAAGCATTAAATGGTCAGGCGAAAGGATTCGGTTCCGCTGGCCTGTTCGACCCGCAACTGCTCGACGATGGCGTCCTGCAGGCGGCTGCACAGTTGCGGGTCGGAAAGCGGTTGGTTGTCGGCGTCGGTAATGAAGAACACGTCTTCCACGCGCTCGCCGAGGGTGGCGATCTTGGCGTTTTGCAGCGACAGGTCGAAGTCCAGGAAGATCTTGCCGATCCGTGCCAGCAGGCCGGGGCGATCGGGGGCGATCAGTTCGAGAATGGTCACCGGGCGCTGGGCGTCGTTGAGGATGGTCACCTGGGGCGGGAAGGCAAAGTGCTTGAGCTGCCGCGGGACCCGGCGGTGGATGATGCTCGGGTAGTCGTCGGGGTTGCGCAGGGCGTCGCTCAAGCCGTCGCGGATCTGCTTGATCCGCTGCGGGTTATCGCCGATCGAGCCGCCGTCGTTGTCGAGCACGATGTAGGTGTCGAGGGTGAACTGGCTGCTGGAGGTGATGATCCGGGCGTCATGGATGTTCAGGTTGAGCTGATCCATGGCGGCCACGGTCACGGCGAAGAAGTCGTGCTGGTCGGGGGCGTAGATGAAGATCTGCGTGCCGCCCTCGAATTCGCGCTGGGTGGTTTCCTTGATCAGCACCAGCGGGCCGCTGTCGGCGGGCTGCTGGAGGATCGCGTCGGAGTGCCAGGCGACATCGGCAGCGGTATGGCGCAGGAAATAGTCATCGCCCAGTTGCGACCAGAGTTGCTCGACGTCGTCCTGGTCGTTGCCTTCGCGGACCAGGATGTCCAGCGCGGCACTTTGCGTCTGGCGGATCTGCTCTTCGCGGTCCAGCGGGTTTTCCAGGCCGCGGCGCAGGGCGCGCTTGGTCTCGGTGAACAGCTGGCGCAGCAGGCTGGCGCGCCAGGAGTTCCACAGGCTGGGGTTGGTGGCATTGATATCGGCCACGGTCAGCACGTAGAGGTAGTCGAGGTACACCTGGTTGCCGACATGCTGGGCGAAATCGTGGATCACCTGCGGGTCGGAAAGGTCCTTGCGCTGCGCGGTGGTCGACATCACCAGGTGGTTCTGCACCAGCCAGACGATCAGACGGCTGTCCCACACCGGCAACTGGTGGCGCTCGCAGAACGCCTGGGCATCCACCGCGCCCAGCTCGGAGTGGTCGCCCTGGCGGCCCTTGCCGATGTCGTGGTAGAGCCCGGCCATGTAGATCAGCTCGGGTTTGGGCAGGCGGCCCATGAGCTTGCTGGCCAGCGGGAATTTCTCCGAGACCGGCGTGTACTGCAGCTTGCGCAGGTGCTTGATCAGATTGAGGGTGTGTGCGTCGACCGTATAGATGTGGAACAGGTCGTGCTGCATCTGCCCGACGATCAGGCCGAACTCCGGCAGGTAGCGGCCGAGGATGCCGTAGCGGTTCATCCGCCGCAGGTTGCGGTGGATGCCGATCTCGCACTTGAACAGCTCGATGAACAGGCTGGTGTTGCGGATATCGTTGCGGAACTTGTCGTCGATCAGGTGGCGGTTTTCCCGCAGCAGGCGGATGGTGTCCGCCCGCACACCCTTGATTTCCGGGTGCTGGGCCATCAACACGAAGATTTCCAGCATGGCGAACGGGGTGCGTTTGAACACGTTCGGGCGCACCGCTTCGATATAGCCGTCGTGCAACTGGAAGCGCGCATTCAGCGGCTGGGTGGTGGTGCTGGCGTCGTCGGTGAGGATGACTTCCTCGAAATGCTGGACGATCAGGTCGCTGAGCTCGGCGATGCTCATCACCACCCTGTAGTACTGCTGCATGAACTGCTCGATGGCGCGCTTGGGGTTTTCATCGCCGAAGCCGAGCAGGGCGGCGATGCTGCGCTGGTGGTCGAACAGCAGGCGGTCTTCGGCACGCCCGGCGAGCATGTGCAGGGCGTAGCGGACCTTCCAGAGGAATTCCTGGGACGCGGCCAGCAGCTTGTTCTCGTCTTCGAGGAGGAAGCCTTCGCCAGCCAGGGCGTGCAGGTTGAGGGTGCCGTACTGGCGGCGGGCGACCCAGAGCACGGTCTGGATGTCGCGCAGGCCGCCGGGAGAGCCCTTCACGTTGGGCTCGAGGTTGTATTCGGTGTCGTTGTACTTGTGGTGGCGGGCCTTCTGTTCGGCGCGCTTGGCCAGGAAGAACTCCTTGCTCGGCCACATGTGCGCGGTGCTGGTGACATCCAGCATGCGCTGGCGCAGGCGCTCGGGGCCGGCGATGGTGCGGCTTTCCATCAGGTTGGTGATCACCGTCAGGTCGGCGCGCGCCTGTTCGGCGCATTCGTCCACGGAACGGACGCTCTGGCCCACTTCCAGGCCGATATCCCACAGCAGCGTCAGAAAACGCTCGATCGAATCGCGGAAGATCTCGTGGTCGGCGTGTTCCAGCAGGATCAGCAGGTCGATGTCGGAGTGCGGGTGCAGCTCGCCGCGACCGTAGCCGCCCACCGCGACCAGGGCGATATCGGCTTCGTCGCTCCAGTCGAAGTGGTTCCAGGCCTGTTGCAGGATATTGTCGACGAACCAGGCGCGGTCCTCGATCAGGCGGCGGATATCGCGACCTTCGCGGAAACGCTGGTCAAGCACCTCGCCGGCACGGCGAATGGCCTTCTTGAACGCCGCGATGGGGCTTGACTTGAGGGCCAGTTCCGCCTGGAACTGGCCGCGATCGAACAGCTCGGGATCCACCTGGGGCATCGAATCGTCCTGTCTGGTCAGGCTGAGGTACGGGGTATGGTGTCGTCTTTGCGCAGGGTGAAGATCTCGTAGCCGGTCGCGGTGACCACCAGGGTGTGCTCCCACTGTGCGGAGAGCTTGCGGTCCTTGGTGATGGCGGTCCAGCCGTCGCCCAGGACCTTGGTGTCGGCCTTGCCCTGGTTGATCATCGGCTCGATGGTGAAGGTCATGCCTTCCTTGAGTTCCATGCCGGTGCCGGCGCGACCGTAGTGAAGGATCTGCGGTTCTTCGTGGAACACCTTGCCGATGCCGTGGCCGCAGAACTCGCGGACGACGGAGAAACCATTCTTTTCCGCGTGTTTCTGGATCACTTCGCCAATATCACCCAGGCGGGTGCCCGGCTTGATGATCTCGATGGCCTTGTACAGGCATTCCTGGGTGACCTGCGACAGGCGCTCGGCCCAGACCGGTACGGCGCCGACGTGGAACATGCGGCTGGTGTCGCCGTGGTAGCCGTCCTTGATCACGGTGACGTCGATGTTCAGCGTGTCACCGGCCTTGAGCGGCTTCTCGTTGGGAATGCCGTGGCACACCACGTGGTTGATGGACGTGCAGATCGACTTGGGGAAGCCCTTGTAGTTGAGCGGCGCGGGGATGGCCTGCTGCACGTTGACGATGTAGTCGTGGCAGATGCGGTCCAGCTCTTCGGTGGTCACGCCAGGCTTGACGTGCTCTTCGATCATTTCCAGGACTTCGGCGGCAAGGCGGCCGGCGATGCGCATCTTTTCGATGTCTTCGGCGGTTTTGATGGTGACGGTCATTGCAGGCTCTCTACGGCGCCATGACGGCGCGGGCGAACAGGAAAGGCGCGATTCTAGCAGAGCACGGGGCGATTCTGGACCTCGTGCGGCGCAGGGTTGTCCATATAGATGATGGCATTGCGTTGTGATCGCATTCGCCACGCCGAGGCTGGCGGGCGATTGGCATTTCGGGTTTCGTTGGTCATCCGAGTGTGGTATAAAGTGCGCCGCTTTGTGGGGATGGCCCCCAAAGCTCAAACCCACACACGTATCGACACGGTGACCTGGGTGCCCCGATCCACTGGATCTGCGGGTTGGTCATTGGGATACGTGGAGGCCCAACCCGACTTATCAAGGAACTATCATGTCCCAAGTCAACATGCGCGATATGCTGAAGGCCGGTGTGCACTTCGGCCACCAGACCCGTTACTGGAACCCGAAAATGGGCAAGTTCATTTTCGGCGCGCGCAACAAGATCCACATCATCAACCTGGAAAAAACCCTGCCAATGTTCAACGAGGCTCTGACCTTCGTAGAGCGTCTGGCCCAGGGCAAGAACAAGATCCTGTTCGTTGGCACCAAGCGTTCCGCTGGCAAGATCGTTGCTGAAGAAGCAGCACGTTGCGGTTCGCCGTACGTCGATCATCGCTGGTTGGGCGGCATGCTGACCAACTACAAGACCATCCGCGCTTCGATCAAGCGTCTGCGCGAGCTGGAAGTCCAGGCTGAAGACGGTACCTTCGCCAAGCTGACCAAGAAAGAAGCGCT
>DQAA01000135.1:1645-6373 GCA_003523465.1 Pseudomonas sp. | reverse complement strand
GACATGGGCGGCCTGCCGGACGCACTGTTCGTGATCGACGTTGACCACGAGCGCATCGCTATCACCGAAGCCAACAAGCTGGGCATCCCGGTCATCGGCGTTGTCGATACCAACAGCAGCCCAGAAGGCGTTGACTACGTTATCCCAGGTAACGACGACGCCATCCGCGCTATCCAGCTGTACATGGGTTCGATGGCTGACGCCGTCATCCGTGGCCGCAACAACGTTGCCGGCGGCACCGAAGTCTACGCTGCTGAAGAAGCACCGGCTGCCGAGTAATCGACGCTCGCGTCGACTTGGCACGCAAAAAGGGGGCTAGGCCCCCTTTTTGCCACCTTGAAATCCTCCTGTCGCCAAGTGTCCGCATCATCGACGCGCCGCCTGGCAGACAGGCAGTTGATTTCCAGAATTGAGCCCCCGTGAACAGCGGGTGGAATGGTTGAAAACCTATCCAAGAGGATTTTGAAATGGCAGAAATTACTGCAGCGCTGGTCAAAGAACTGCGTGAGCGTACCGCCCAGGGCATGATGGAGTGCAAGAAGGCACTGGTTGCCGCTGGTGGCGATATCGAGAAAGCCATCGACGACATGCGTGCTTCGGGCGCCATCAAGGCCGCCAAGAAAGCCGGCAACATCGCCGCTGAAGGTTCGATCGCCGTTCGCGCTGAAGGCGGCCGTGGCCTGATCATCGAAGTCAACTCGCAGACCGACTTCCTGGCCCTGCAAGAAGACTTCAAGGCTTTCGTCAAGGACACCCTGACCGAAGCATTCGAACAGAACGTAACCGACGTCGCTCCGCTGATCGCTTCCCGCGAATCCGCTCGCGAAGCCCTGGTTGCCAAGTGCGGCGAAAACGTCAACATCCGTCGTCTGTCGGCTGTTGAAGGTGACGTGATCGGTTCCTACCTGCACGGCCACCGCATCGGTGTTCTGGTTGTCCTGAAAGGCGGCGACGAAGACCTGGCGAAGAAAATCGCCATGCACGTAGCGGCCAGCAACCCTGCCGTTGTTCGTCCAGAAGACGTTTCGGAAGAACTGGTTGCCAAGGAAAAAGAAATCTTCCTGCAACTGAACGCCGAAAAAATCGCTGGCAAGCCAGAGAACATCGTCGAGAACATGGTCAAAGGCCGTATCGCCAAGTTCCTGTCCGAAGCCAGCCTGGTCGAGCAAGCGTTCGTCATGGATCCGGAAGTCAAGGTTGGTGAACTGGCGAAGAAAGCCGGTGCCGAAGTCGTTTCCTTCGTTCGTTACGAAGTAGGCGAGGGCATCGAGAAGCCAGTCGACAACTTCGCTGACGAAGTTGCCGCTCAAGTGGCTGCTGCCCAGAAGCAATAAGACGGATTCACATCTGTCGCCCCAAAGAGGCTGCCCGCTCACGCGCGCAGCCTCTTTGTCAAAGCGCAGGCGCTTTTCGTGTCAAAAGCCGAGATTCGCCTTCGCTCTGGCACCCGGTGGGTGCCACGTCACAATTGGCGCGAACTGAAAACAGTCCGCCCGGAATTTATACAAACGCCGCAGGAGAGATTCGCAATGGCTCAGCAGGTGAGTGGTCGTCAGCCTCGCTATAAACGCATTTTGCTCAAACTTAGCGGCGAGGCCCTGATGGGCTCGGAAGACTTCGGAATCGATCCGAAGGTGCTGGATCGCATGGCCCTGGAAGTGGGCCAACTGGTCGGGATCGGCGTCCAGGTCGGTCTGGTGATCGGCGGCGGCAACCTGTTCCGTGGTGCAGCCCTGAGCGCTGCCGGCATGGATCGCGTTACCGGTGACCACATGGGCATGCTGGCGACCGTGATGAACGCCCTGGCCATGCGCGACGCCCTGGAGCGCTCGAACATCCCGGCTATCGTCATGTCAGCCAT
This sequence comes from Pseudomonas sp., assembly GCA_003523465.1. Taxonomy (GTDB): domain Bacteria; phylum Pseudomonadota; class Gammaproteobacteria; order Pseudomonadales; family Pseudomonadaceae; genus Aquipseudomonas. The sequence goes on along the minus strand of DQAA01000135.1, from coordinate 4,512 downwards.
CTCCATGGTCGGCGTTACCGACCACTACGACCGTCGTAAAGGTGTACGCCACCTGAACTCCGGTGACGTGGTGATCTTCGCCGCCGGTACCGGCAACCCGTTCTTCACCACCGACTCGGCGGCCTGCCTGCGTGCGATCGAAATCGATGCTGACGTTGTGTTGAAGGCAACCAAGGTCGACGGCGTGTACACTGCCGATCCGTTCAAGGATCCGCATGCCGAGAAATTCGACCGTCTGACGTACGACGAAGTGCTCGACCGCAAGCTCGGTGTGATGGACCTGACCGCAATCTGCCTGTGCCGTGATCACAAGATGCCGTTGCGGGTTTTCAACATGAACAAGCCTGGCGCCTTGCTGAATATCGTAGTGGGCGGCGCTGAAGGAACTCTGATCGAGGAAGGCGAAGAATGATCAACGAAATCAAGAAAGACGCTCAGGACCGCATGAGCAAGTCCATCGAGGCCCTGGGTCGCAACCTGGCCGCGATCCGTACCGGCCGTGCCCACCCAAGCATCCTCGACAGCGTCAAGGTTCCGGCCTGGGGTAGCGAGATGCCGCTGAACCAGGTTGCCGCGGTCTCCGTCGAAGACGCCCGCACCCTCAAGATCGTTGCTCACGACAAGAACCTGAGCGCCGCGATCGAGAAGGCTATCCTGACTTCCGACCTGGGCCTGAACCCGAGCAGCGCCGGTACCACCATCCGCGTTCCGATGCCGGCCCTGACCGAGGAAACCCGCAAGGGCTACACCAAGCAGGCGCGCGGTGTTGCCGAAGATGCCAAGGTTGCCGTGCGCAACGTGCGTCGTGATGCCCTGGCCGACCTGAAGAAGCTGGCCAAGGACAAGGAAATCAGCGAAGACGAAGAGCGTCGTGCTTCCGACGAGCTGCAGAAACTCACCGACAAGTTCGTCGGCGAAGTCGACAAGGCTCTGGAAGCCAAGGAAAAGGACCTGATGGCCGTTTAAGGTCGGGGTTTTTTCAATGGATAAGAGCAAGCAGGGTATGCCGTCCTCGGTGCCGCGACATGTTGCGATCATCATGGACGGAAACAATCGCTGGGCGAAGAAGCGCCTGTTGCCCGGCGTTGCCGGGCACAAGGCTGGTGTGGACGCGGTACGGGCCGTCATCGAGGTCTGTGCCGAGGCCAAGGTCGAGGTGCTGACCCTGTTCGCCTTCTCCAGCGAAAACTGGCAACGCCCGGCCGAAGAGGTCGGGGCGTTGATGGAACTGTTCTTCTCGGCCTTGCGCCGGGAGGCCAAGCGCCTCAACGACAACAACATCAGCCTGCGCATCATCGGGGATCGCTCGCGCTTTCACCCCGAGCTGCAGGCCGCCATGCGTGAAGCTGAAGCGCTGACTGCTGGCAGCAACCGTTTCATCCTGCAGATCGCTGCCAACTACGGCGGTCAGTGGGACATCGCCCAGGCCGCCCAGCGCCTGGCGCGCGAGGTCCAGGCCGGACATCTGCGCCCGGAAGACATCACTCCCGACCTGTTGCAGACCTGCCTGGCCACCGGTGACCTACCGTTGCCGGACCTGTGCATCCGCACCGGTGGCGAGCACCGCATCAGCAATTTCCTGTTGTGGCAGCTGGCTTACGCCGAGTTGTACTTCTCCGACCTGTTCTGGCCGGACTTCAAACACGAGGCCATGCGCACTGCGCTGGCCGATTTCGCTTCGCGCCAGCGCCGCTTCGGTAAAACCAGCGAGCAGGTCGAAGCTGGAGCCCGTGCTTAATGCTCAAACAACGCATCATTACTGCGCTGATCCTGTTGCCGATCGCCTTGGGTGGTTTCTTCCTGCTCAATGGCGCGGACTTCGCCTTGTTCATCGGTCTGGTGGTTACGCTTGGGGCCTGGGAATGGGCGCGGCTTGCCGGGCTGGTGGCCCAGGCGCTGCGCGTGGCCTATGCCGCAGTGATCGCCGGTGTGCTGATGCTGCTCTATCTCATGCCGGACCTGGCTCCCTGGGTGCTGGGTGCCTCGGTGTTGTGGTGGGGGGTAGCGACCTGGCTGGTGATGACCTACCCGCGCAGTAGCGAACTGTGGAGTAGTGCCGCATGCCGTTTGCTGATCGGTGCGCTGATCCTGCTGCCAGCCTGGCAAGGGCTGGTGCTGTTGAAGCACTGGGAGATGGGCAACTGGCTGATTCTCGCGGTGATGGTGCTGGTCTGGGGCGCTGATATCGGTGCGTATTTCTCCGGGCGCGCCTTCGGCAAGCGCAAGCTGGCGCCGCAGGTGAGCCCTGGCAAGAGCTGGGAAGGTGTCTATGGTGGCCTGGCGCTGAGCCTGCTGATCACCCTGGGCGTCGGCCTGGTTCGTCACTGGAGTGTCGGCGAGTTGCTGTTGGGCTTGCTCGGTGCGGCCTTGGTCGTGATGGGCTCGGTGGTCGGTGATCTGACCGAGAGCATGTTCAAGCGGCGTTCCGGGATCAAGGACAGCAGCAACCTGCTGCCTGGTCACGGTGGCATCCTTGATCGCATCGACAGTCTGACCGCCGCTATCCCGCTGTTCGCCGTGCTGCTCTGGGCAGCCAACTGGGGCTCGATGTGAGTCGCGTGCAGCGTATCACCGTGCTCGGGGCCACCGGCTCCATCGGCCTGAGCACCCTGGATGTCATTGCCCGGCATCCGGATCGCTATCAAGTCTTCGCCCTGACCGGCTATTCGCGCCTTGATGAACTGCTGGCACTGTGCCTGAAGCATGCTCCGGTGTTCGCGGTGGTGCCAGACGAGTCGTCGGCCGCCACCTTGCGCGCGGGGCTCGATACCGCGGGTTCGCGTACCGAAGTGCTGGTGGGTGAGCGCGGGCTGTGCGCCGTGGCTGCCGATCCCCAGGTGGATGCGGTGATGGCGGCCATCGTGGGT
>DQAA01000135.1:0-1627 GCA_003523465.1 Pseudomonas sp. | reverse complement strand
GGCGCTGGTGATGTCCGGCGCCTTGTTCATGGAGGCAGTGCGACGCAATAACGCGGTATTGCTGCCTATCGACAGCGAACACAACGCCATCTTCCAGTGCCTGCCCGGTGACTACGCTCGTGGTCTGGGTCAGGTGGGGGTTCGTCGGATCCTGCTCACCGCGTCCGGTGGCCCGTTCCGTCAGACGCCGCCCGACGAGCTGGCCCGGGTAACTCCCGAGCAGGCCTGTGCCCACCCNNCCCGCCAGCATGATGAACAAGGGGCTCGAGCTGATCGAGGCCTGCTGGCTGTTCGATGCGCCGCCATCCCGGGTCGAGGTGGTGGTGCATCCGCAAAGTGTGATTCACTCCCTCGTCGATTATGTCGACGGATCCGTCCTGGCCCAACTGGGCAACCCGGACATGCGTACCCCCATCGCCAACGCTTTGGCCTGGCCCGAGCGGATCGACTCCGGGGTGGCGCCGCTGGACCTGTTCGCCATTGCCCGCCTCGACTTCGAAGCGCCTGATGAGCAGCGCTTCCCCTGCCTGCGTCTCGCTCGCGAGGCAGCGGAGGCTGGCAACAGCGCCCCTGCGGTGCTCAATGCAGCCAACGAGATTGCCGTGGAAGCCTTTCTTCAGCGGCGCATCCGCTTCCCCGAGATCGCGAGTATGATCGAGCAGGTGCTGGAGCGAGAGCCGGTGGTTGCGGTGGACTCGCTCGATGCGGTATTCGCTGCCGACCAGCGCGCCAGGGAGCTGGCGGGAGAGTGGCTGACGCGTCACGGGCGCTGAGGTGTACCGCCGGCCACGGTTGATCGTTATTCGGAGAAAGACATGAGCGCGTTGTACATGATCATCGGCACCCTGATCGCTCTGGGTGTACTGGTTACCTTTCACGAATTCGGGCACTTCTGGGTCGCCCGGCGCTGCGGCGTCAAGGTGCTGCGCTTCTCCGTGGGTTTCGGCACACCCTTGCTGCGCTGGCATGATCGCCAGGGCACGGAGTTCGTGATCGCCGCGATCCCGCTGGGCGGCTACGTCAAGATGCTCGACGAGCGCGAGGCTGACGTACCTTCCGCGCTGCTGGAGCAATCCTTCAATCGCAAGACCGTCGGCCAGCGCATCGCCATCACTGCGGCGGGTCCGATCGCCAACTTCCTTCTCGCTATCCTCTTCTTCTGGGCGCTGGCCATGCTGGGCAGCCAGCAGGTTCGTCCGGTCATCGGCAATGTCGAGCCTGGCAGCCTGGCCGCAGTCGCAGGTCTCAGTGCTGGGCAGGAAATCGTTTCCGTTGATGGCAAGCCGACCACCGGTTGGGCTGCGGTCAACCTGCAACTGGTGCGGCGCCTGGGTGAGAGCGGTGCATTGCGCATCGATGTCCGTAATGAGGGCGCCAGTACCGATAGCACTCATACCGTAGCTCTCGACAGCTGGTTGAAGGGTGCCGACGAGCCGGATCCGATCAGTTCCCTGGGGATTCGCCCGTGGCGTCCGGCCCTGGCTCCCGTGCTTTCCGAGCTGGACCCTAAAGGCCCTGCCCAGGCTGCCGGCCTCAAGACCGGTGATCGACTGCTGACCCTGGACGGCCAGGCGCTGAGCGACTGGCAGCAAGTGGTCGACAACGTCCGTAGCCGCGCCGGAAGTCG
>DQAA01000613.1 GCA_003523465.1 Pseudomonas sp. | reverse complement strand
CGGGTTCAGCTGGCGCAGCGACAGCCGCCTGACCCTGCCGTCGCATCTGCGCATGAGCGAGGAGCAGGCCATGAGCTTCGTGCGGCGCATCGCCTGCCCGACCTCCCTGGTGGTGGCCGACGACGGCATGCTGGCGCGCAACACGAGTCTGCTTGAGCGGCTACCCTTCACCCTGGAGCACTTGCCCGGTGGCCATCACCTGCACCTGAACGACGAAGCCGGTGCGACCCTTGTTGCAGACTGTTTCAATCGCTTCTTTGCCATTCCTTGACTTGTATCGGGCAACTGTCGAGGCTTGGCGGGTTTTGATCAGGGAGACAATCATGACCCAGCACGACAGCAGCCCCCGTTTCGCCAGCCACGCCGGATACCCCGGCGGGGTTCGCCGATGAGTGCCGTCCAGTCCCTTCTCGCCGCTTTGCTGCTGGTCNNCCTGCCGATTCCCCAGGATGCCAAGGTCTTCGACGAGCAACCCGCTCGGGAGCAGGAGCGGGTTTATCCGCTGGGCCCGCTGCGCAAGATCAGCGGGCAATTGCGCATGGAGGGCAAGGTCGAAAGCCGTGGCATGGTCAGCTCCACCACCTGGCAACTGCCGCCCGAGCGCAGCGCTGGCGAAGCCTTCACCGCCGCCCGCGAAGCCTTGCAGGCCGATGGCGGTTACCCGCTGTTCTGGTGCGAGAAGCGGGACTGCGGCGAAAGCAGCCTGTGGGCCAACGAGATCTTCCGCAACGCGCGGCTGTTCGGCTCCGACGAAGACCAGGCCTTCATCCTCCTGCGCCGCTCCGGCGACGACCACGACACCCTGGTCGCGCTGTACGCCATTACCCGGGGCAACAAGCGCGCCTTCCTCCATGTCGAACAATTCGAAGCCAATGCGCCACTGGGCGACCTGCTGCCGACCCCGGCCACGGTCATGCGCGAGCTGCGCAGCACCGGCAAGCTGGATTACCCGGACCTGGACGGCGAACCGCCGAAGGCATGGGTGGAGTTGTTGGCGCGCAGCCTGAACCTCGACAGCAGCCTGCGGGTCAGTCTGACCGGGGACAAGGCCGTAGCCTGGAACGACCAACTGAGCGCCGCCGGGGTGCGTGCCGCACGCCTGGAAACCGGCGACAAGCCGGCTGCCGGCCTGCATGTCGAACTGATCCGCTAAAAGGTTGATCACTTGTTCGGGCTGGCCACAAACCCTGTGGGAGCTGACAAACCAGCTCCCACAGGGGGCTGCGTCGAATCGAAGAATCATCTGTCTTCCGTGAGAGAGGGATCATGCTCAACAACGATCGGCTATTGGTGCAGATCCTCTTGCTGGCCTTGCTCGGCGCCGCCCTTTGGGTCATGGCGCCGTTCATTTCCGCGCTGCTCTGGGGTGCCATCCTGGCCTACGCCAGCTGGCCGCTGATGCGCCTGGTGACGCGCCTGTGTGGCGGGCGTGAAACCCTCGCGGCGAGCTTCCTCACTTCCCTCTGGCTGCTGCTGGTGGCACTGCCGCTGGTGTGGCTGGGTTTCAACCTCGCCGACCATGTGCGCGATGCCACAGCCTTCATCCGCGACGTGCAGGTCGACGGCCTGCCGGATGCGCCCTCCTGGCTTGGCAGCGTGCCCTTCCTCGGCGAGCGCCTGGTGAGCTACTGGAACACCGTCGACCAGCAAGGCGCGGTGCTGCTGACCACGGTCAAGCCTTACCTCGGCCAGGTCGGCAACTGGATCCTCGCCCGCAGTGCACAGCTCGGCAGCGGAATCGTCGAGCTGATCCTCAGCCTGGTCTTCGTATTCTTCTTCTATCGCGACGGGCCGCGCCTGGCGGCGTTCGTTTTGCGCCTGCTGGAGCGCCTTGTCGGCGATCGCGGCAATTACTACCTGGGCCTGGTGGCCGGCACGGTGCAACGGGTAGTCAACGGGGTGATCGGCACGGCTGCGGCGCAAGGCCTGCTGGCGCTGATCGGCTTCCTGATCGCCGGCGTACCGGGAGCGCTGGTGCTCGGCCTGGTGACCTTCATGCTCAGCCTGATCCCCATGGGCCCGCCCCTGGCCTGGGTGCCCGCCACCGCCTGGCTGGCGTGGAAGGGTGACTATGGCATGGCGATCTTCCTGGGGATCTGGGGCACCTTCATCATCAGCGGCGTGGACAACGTGCTGAAACCCTACCTGATCAGCCGTGGAGGCGACCTGCCGCTGGTGATCGTGCTGCTCGGGGTGTTCGGCGGGCTGCTGGCGTTCGGCTTCATCGGCCTGTTCATCGGCCCGACCCTGCTGGCCGTGGGGTACAGCCTGCTGGTGGACTGGTCCAACAACAGCAGCCCGGCGAACCGGGCCTAATCCAGATCCAGCTTGGCCTCGATGCGATCCAGATGCAGATGCATCAGGCGTAGCGCGGCCTCGCTGTCACCATCTTCCAGTGCATCCACCAATGCCGCGTGTTCCTGCCAGGCGCAGTGTTCGCAGCCGTGCTGCTCGTACTTGGCAATGATCAGCGAAGTCATCGGCACCAGGCCGTTGAGAAAGCGCGTCAA
>DQAA01000320.1 GCA_003523465.1 Pseudomonas sp. | reverse complement strand
CCGACAAGCCACGCTCCTACAGATGCAGGACGTGGTGCGGTTTTAGAACAGCCAGCGGTACAGAAGATAAGCCACCACCACCGCCAGCACCGGCCGCAGCACACGGTAGGCCTTGGGGTTGGCGCGCTTGAAGGTCTTCACCCGGGCGCTGATGACGTTGCTGAACTTCTTGCTCCAGGCATACGCCTGGTTGATCCCGCCGACCCGCTCGTCATCGGTGTTCTGCGGCGCGGTGGCGCGGCCGAGGAAGGCGCTGACCTTGCGGTTGATTTTGGTCATGAGCGGGCTGCTCAGCGGACGCTCGACGTCGCAGAACAGGATCACGCGGGTGACATCCGTCTCGTTCTTGACCCAGTGCACGTAGGTCTCGTCGAACATCACGTCCTCACCGTCGCGCCAGGCATAAGGCTGGCCGTCGACGTAGATGCGGCAGTTGTCCGAGTTCGGCGTGGTCAGGCCCAGGTGATAGCGCAGCGAACCGGCGAAGGGGTCGCGGTGCGGATTCAGGTGGCTACCGCCGGGCAGCAGGGCGAACATCGCGCCCTTGACGTTGGGAATGCTGTTGACCAGCTCGACGGTCTTGGGGCACAGCAGCTCGGCCGATGGCAGGGCCTTGTCGTACCACTTCAGGTAGAAACGCTTCCAGCCCTTCTTGAAGAACGAACCGAAACCGGCATCGTTGTCCTTCTCGGCGGCGCGGATATAGCCCTCGTCGAACAGGTGCATGGCTTCTTCGCGGATGGTTTCCCAGTTGTGCTTGAGCACATCCAGCTCGGGGAAGCGCTCACGGTCCAGGTAGGGTTTGGACGGCACACCGGAAAAGATGTACATCAGCGCGTTATAGGGTGCGAACAGCGCGGAATGGTTGACGAACTGGCGCAGCACCGGCAGGCGCGCCTTGCCGCGCAGGTGCACGAACAGGACGCTGCCGAAGAACAGCAACAGCACGCCTGCCTTGGCGACAAAGGAAAAAGTCATTCAACGCTCCTGGAAATTTCGTTCAGGCTCAAGGCCGGAAACCGGCAATGATAAACCGAACGGGCCCCGGTAAAAACAACCGGGGCCCGAGACACAGTGTTGAGGATTTTGTAATAACCGCCGGGCAAGTGCATTGCCCGGGATCAAGCCAGGCGGCCCGTGGGGCGGGGTTTTACTGCTGGTTTTCCTGATCGGTGAACAGATCGCTGAAGAGCATGCTCGACAGGTACCGCTCACCCGAGTCCGGCAGGATCACCACGATGGTCTTGCCCTGCATTTCCGGCTTCTCGGCCAGGCGCACGGCGGCAGCCATGGCCGCGCCACAGGAGATACCGCAGAGAATCCCTTCTTCCTGCATCAGGCGCAGGGCCATGGCCTTGGCCTCGTCATCGCTGACCTTTTCCACCTGGTCGACGATGGACAGGTCGAGGTTCTTCGGCACGAAACCGGCGCCAATCCCCTGGATCTTGTGCGGGCTCGGCTTGATTTCCTCCCCGGCCAGGGCCTGGGTGATCACCGGCGAGCTGATCGGCTCCACCGCCACGGACAGGATCGCCTTGCCCTGGGTGTTCTTGATGTAGCGCGACACACCGGTAATGGTGCCGCCGGTGCCGACGCCNNATTTCCGGGCCGGTGGTCTTTTCGTGGATCGCCGGGTTGGCCGGGTTGTCGAACTGCGCCGGCATGAAGTACTTGGCCGGGTCGCTGGCGACGATTTCGCCGGCCTTCTCGATAGCGCCTTTCATGCCCTTGGCCGGCTCGGTCAGGACCAGTTCCGCGCCCAGCGCCTTGAGGACCTTGCGCCGCTCGATGCTCATCGACGCCGGCATGGTCAGCAGCAGCTTGTAGCCACGGGCCGCGGCGACGAAGGCCAGGCCGATGCCGGTGTTGCCCGAGGTCGGCTCGACGATGGTCATGCCCGGCTTGAGCTTGCCGGTGCTTTCGGCGTCCCAGACCATGTTCGCGCCAATCCGGCATTTGACCGAGTAACCCGGGTTGCGCCCTTCGATCTTGGCCAGGATGGTCACCCCGCGCGGGGCGATGCGGTTGATCTGCACCAGCGGCGTATTGCCGATGGAATGGGCGTTGTCAGCGAAGATACGGCTCATGGCAGGGGGTCCTTTTGGCACCGAGCGAAAACAGCAAGGGTAAGCCTGCCATGGGGGTGCGTCTACCCCGGTAGAACTCCGTGCAACTGACGGTGGTCAACCTTTCATCCGGGATCTGGAGAGTCCGATGAAACGTCGCTATCGCTGGCCGTTGACCGCTCTGGCCGGCCTTCTCGTCCTGCTGCTGGCCCTGCACCTGTCGCTGCCGTGGCTGGNNACTACCTCAACGGCAAGCTTGCCGACATGGGCGAGTATCGCGGCCAGATCGCCGACGTTGACCTCGCTTGGTGGCGCGGCGCCTACAAGATCAACGGGCTGACCATCGTCAAGACCAGCGGCAAGGTGCCAGTCCCGCTGTTGAACGCACCGGTGATCGACCTCTCGGTCAGTTGGCACTCGCTGTGGTACGACCACGCCGTGGTGGGCGAAGTGACCTTCCTCGGCCCGGAACTCAACTTCGTCGACGGCGGCAGCAAACAGGCATCGCAGACCGGCCAGGGCACCGACTGGCGGCAACAGCTGGAAAAACTGCTGCCCATCACCCTCAACGAAGTGCTGATCCGGGACGGCACCCTGACCTTCCGCAACTACACCTCCAAACCCGCCGTGGACCTCAAGGCCACCCAGCTTGAGGCCAGCATCCGCAACCTGACCAACGTGGTGGACAAGCAGGGTCGGCGCGACGCCAGCTTCGACGGCAAGGCCCTGCTGCTCGGCGACGCGACGGTAGAAAGCAACGCCACCTTCGACCCGCTGAGCAACTTCGAGGACTTCCAGTTCCGCCTGCGCGCCACCGATATCCAGTTGCGTCGCCTCAACGACTTCGCCAGCGCCTATGGCAAGTTCGACTTCAAGGCCGGCCACGGCGACGTGGTGATCGAGGCCCAGGCCGAAAAAGGCCGCCTGACCGGCTATATCAAGCCGCTGCTGCGGGATGTGGAGGTGTTCGACTGGCAGCAGGATGTGGAAAACAAGGACAAGAACATCTTCCGCTCGGTCTGGGAGGCGTTGGTCGGCGCCACCGAAACGGTGCTGAAGAACCAGCCGAAGAATCAGTTCGCGACCAAGGTCGAGCTGTCCGGCAGCGTGCACCAGAGCAATATCAGTGCCTTCGAGGCGTTCCTGCAGATCCTGCGCAACGGCTTTATCCAGGCCTTCAACGCACGTTACGAGCGTTCTGCGCCCAAGTCTGACTGAGTCACCGAGTGACGGCCCATTCAGAGACTGAATGGGCCGTCTGCGTTCCCACTCTGTAGGACGGCGGGTATAGTCGCGTATGACATTTTTCTGCCGGATGGGTAATGCCCGGCATCCGTATTCATGAGGATGGACAGATGAAGTTCGAAGGCACCAGCGCATACGTCGCCACAGACGACCTGAAACTGGCGGTCAACGCGGCGATCACCCTGGAGCGGCCACTGCTGGTCAAGGGCGAGCCGGGCACCGGCAAGACCATGCTCGCCGAGCAACTGGCAGCCTCCTTCGGCGCCAAATTGATCACCTGGCACATCAAGTCCACCACCAAGGCCCACCAGGGCCTCTACGAATACGATGCGGTCAGCCGCCTGCGCGACTCGCAGCTGGGCGTGGACAAGGTCCACGACGTGCGCAACTACCTGAAGAAAGGCAAGTTGTGGGAGGCCTTCGAGGCCGAGGAACGGGTGATCCTGCTGATCGACGAAATCGACAAGGCGGATATCGAGTTCCCCAACGACCTGCTCCAGGAACTCGACAAGATGGAGTTCTACGTCTACGAGACCGACGAGACCATCAAGGCCAGGCAGCGCCCGATCATCATCATCACCTCCAACAACGAGAAGGAACTGCCGGACGCCTTCCTGCGCCGCTGCTTCTTCCACTACATCGCCTTCCCCGACCGCAGCACCCTGCAGCAGATCGTCGACGTGCACTACCCGAACATCAAGAAGGACCTGGTCAGCGAAGCGCTGGACGTGTTCTTCGACGTGCGCAAGGTGCCGGGCCTGAAGAAAAAGCCGTCGACCTCCGAGCTGGTGGACTGGCTGAAGCTGCTGATGGCCGACAACATCGGCGAAGCGGTGCTGCGCGAGCGTGATCCGACCAAGGCCATCCCGCCACTGGCCGGCGCCCTGGTGAAGAACGAACAGGACGTGCAACTGCTCGAGCGCCTGGCCTTCATGAGCCGCCGCGGCAACCGCTGAGGCCACGGGGGCGATCGCCATGCTGCTCAATCTGTTCAATGAAATGCGCGCGGCCAAGGTGCCGGTGTCGGTACGCGAACTGCTCGACCTGATCAATGCCCTGAAGCAACGGGTCACCTTTGCCGACATGGACGAGTTCTACTACTTGTCACGGGCGATCCTGGTCAAGGACGAGCGTCATTTCGACAAGTTCGACCGGGCCTTTTCCGCCTACTTCAAGGGCCTGGAAAACCTCGACCGGCACCTGGAAGCGCTGATTCCGGAAGACTGGCTGCGCAAGGAATTCGAGCGCCAGCTGAGCGATGAGGAACGCGCGCAGATCCAGTCCCTCGGCGGGCTGGACAAGCTGATCGAAGAATTCAAGAAGCGCCTGGAAGAACAGAAGGAACGCCATGCCGGCGGCAACAAGTGGATCGGCACCGGCGGCACCAGCCCGTTCGGCTCGGGCGGTTTCAACCCTGAGGGCATTCGCGTCGGCGATGCCGGCAAGCGCCAGGGCAAGGCGGTCAAGGTCTGGGACCAGCGCGAGTACAAGAACCTAGACGACCAGGTCGAACTGGGCACCCGCAACATCAAGCTGGCCCTGCGCCGGTTGCGCAAGTTCGCCCGCCAGGGCGCGGCGGACGAGCTGGATATCGACGGCACCATCGACCACACCGCCCGCGACGCCGGCCTGCTCAACATCCAGATGCGCCCGGAACGACGCAACAGCGTGAAGCTGTTGCTGCTGTTCGATATCGGCGGCTCGATGGATGCCCACGTGAAGATCTGCGAAGAACTGTTCTCCGCGTGCAAGACCGAGTTCAAGCACCTGGAGTACTACTACTTCCACAACTTCGTGTACGAGTCGGTGTGGAAGAACAACCTGCGCCGCACCTCGGAACGCACCTCGACGATGGACCTGCTGCACAAGTACGGCGCCGACTACAAGGTGATATTCGTCGGCGACGCAGCCATGGCGCCTTACGAAATCACCCAGCCGGGGGGCAGTGTCGAGCACTGGAACGAAGAAGCCGGGTATGTGTGGATGCAGCGCTTCATGGAGAAATTCAAGAAGCTGGTGTGGATCAACCCGTATCCCAAGGACACCTGGAACTACACGGCCTCGACCAATATCGTCCGCGAGCTGATCGAGGACCGGATGTATCCGCTGACCTTGCGGGGGTTGGAGGAAGGGATGAGGTTCCTCTCCAAGTAGGAGGGTGTTCTTCAGGGCCCTATCGCTGGCAAGCCAGCTCCCACAGGTTACGCGATCCCTGTGGGAGTCCGCCCGCCGCCCCGGCGCCGCGCTGTCGCGCAGCAAACATGAGGCGCACGACTCTAGTTACGCGGTGCCGCTCACATCTAAAGACAAAAGGCGGTTGGCCCGATAGGGCCAACCGCCTTTTGCTTTGTTAGGTTCAGTGCGCGCGCGGGACAGAGACCGTAACCAGCACTGGTGTGTGTCCGCACACCCGAGTGGGAGAGTGGTCCGCACGGTATCGGCGTGAAGTCCCTGTCGGCATCAGCTGAAAATCAGCTGTGACCACGTATGAGAGA
>DQAA01000050.1:2549-2683 GCA_003523465.1 Pseudomonas sp. | reverse complement strand
AGCTACCTGTTGTTCGAGGCGGCGTATTGCAGCGAGCTGATCGAGCTGGGGCGGCGGGATGCGCTGGCCAAGAAGGCTCAACTGTGCAGTTTTCTGGGATTGTCTGGCAATCACCTCTGACAAGCGGACGCGGA
>DQAA01000050.1:2241-2462 GCA_003523465.1 Pseudomonas sp. | reverse complement strand
GCGGAAGTTGGTGGTGTAGCGCTTGTCGATCGCACGCAGCGCCCAGATTTCCGGGTGGTCGCTGCTGACCTCGGCGACGTTGAGGAAGTTGATCTGGTTCTCCGCGCCATAGTCCACCACCAGCCCGCCGGTATCGCGCAGGTTGGACGGCCCGAGGATCGGCAGCACCAGGTACGGCCCGTCCGGCAGGCCCCAGACGCCGAGGGTCTGGCCGAAGTCTT
>DQAA01000050.1:0-2184 GCA_003523465.1 Pseudomonas sp. | reverse complement strand
TGCCCTTGAACTGCAACAGGCTGTTGAGCAGGTTGGGCACATCGCCCAGGTTGCCGAAGAAGTTGCTAACGCCGCTGCGCACGAATTCCGGGGTGACATAGCGATAGCCATTGACCACCGGCAGGAACACCCATTGGTCGAAGCGGTAGTTGAAGTGGTAGACGCGGCGGTTCCACGATTCCAGCGGGTCGTACACGGCCAGGGCATTGAGGGTGGCGCGCTCGAACTCGCGCTGGTCCAGCCCGGGGTTGAATTTCAGTTCCTTGAGCGGCTCGGTGAAGCCGTCGGTGTCGATGACGCTGGCTGCCGGTGCGGGTTCGTCGGCGAAGGCCGGGGCAGCGGCCAGCAGCAGGGCGGTGATCAGCAGACGTTTAACCACGGAAAAACTCCAGCATGGCGTCGCTGTTGACGCGGTAATTGAGGTTGCCGCAGTGGCCGCCGTGGGGGTACAGGGTCAGTCGATCGCCGAAGGTCTTGCGCAGGAAGCCGATATCGCCAGGGCCGAGGATCAGGTCGTCGGCGTTGTGCATCACGGCAATCTTCGGTGACTTGCTCAGGTAGTCCTGCAGGGCGTAGAGGCTGACCTGGTCGATCAGTTGCAGCAGGCTGCCACCGTCGGTGCGGGCGCGCCACATGGGGATCACCTGCTCGGTCAGGTAGCAGTCGAAGTCGCATTGCAGGGCGCGCTTGAAGAACGGCGTCAGGCTGCTGCCCTCGGTGATCGGGAATTTCGGCGGGATGATCAGGCCGCGGCGGTTGATCAAGTCCGAGGTAAAGGCAATGTCGGCTGCGGAGAAGCGGAACGAACTGCCGATCAGCATGGCCATCTGCTCGTTGCTCAGGTGCTGGCGTGACTGCTGGAAGTCGTAGAGCAGGGCGTCGTTGAGGTCGATGTAGCCCTTCTGCTGGAAGTAGCGGGTCAGCTTGGCGAGCACCAGTTCATAGAAGTTGGTGTGGCTGGTCACGCCCTTGACCTCGGTCTGCACCAGGCGGTCGAGGTTGCTGATCGAGGTGTACAGGTTCACCGGCGGGTTGAGCAGCAGCACGCGCTTGAAGTTGAAGCTGCGCCGGGTCTCGTCTAGGTGGGCGACGAAGGCCGCATCCAGGGCGCCGAGACTGTAGCCGCTGAGGTAGAACTCCTTGACCGGCAGGCGCGGATGCTGGGCGCGCACGCCTTGCATGACCCGGTACAGGTCCTCGGCGTCCTCGGTGCTGACGCCCGGCGTGGCAAAGCGCGAGGCGGCGCTCATGAAGTCGTAGCTGGTCGGCGAGGACAGTTGCACCACATGGAAGCCGGCCTTGTAGTACAGGCGCTTGAGGTACTCGTTGATGCTGGCGTTGAACGGCGCACCGGTGCCGGCGATCAGGAAGATCAACGGCGCCTCGTGGTCCTGGCGGGCCAGGCGGTAGGTGAGCTTCTTCACCGGCCAGAAATTGTCCGGGAGGATGAATTCCCGTTCCGGGCGCAGGTTCAGGCTGTAGTCGTTCTGGGTGATTTCATCGTCGGTGGGCAGCTCGGGACGCAGGTCCGGCGGCGTGGTGGCGATGGTCGCCTCGAAGGGGTTGGTCAGTGGATAGCCATAGGTGGCGGCATCGATATCCGCCGCCGACGCGGCCGCACACAACAGTAGGCCACCCAGCAAGGCAGCAAGGCGCAGTGGTCGAAACATGACGGGTCCCCGGAAAAGGCAAAAAGCACGATGCAGCCTAGGACACTTCCGTTACCAAAGAAGTTGCCAAGTGCCACTGTCTTTGTTGTCCAGAATGTTGCCGCGCCCGCTTTGGTCGTTGCAACAATTGGTTCCATTTATCCTTGGGATAAAAGTAGTCCAGCGTGGCGCATTCGCCTTGCGCCAGCGGTGCGAGGGATTATGCTGGCCGGCGATTTTTCTGACTTTGGAGTTCCTGATGTCCCAGCGTTTGCCGTTGATCGCATTGCTGCTGTTCATTCCGGCGTGGCTGGCCGCCAGTTATGGCGTTCGCTACGGCTTCATGGAGGACCCGCAGTGGGTCGGGGTGTGCTCTGCGCAGGTACAGGTCTGGGAATGCTCGGTGCGCTCGGCGCTTGGCTTGACCATTCACTTCAGGATCCTGGCGTGGATCGGGCTGGGGCTGGCGGTGCTGGCGACGGTGGTGCCGCGCAAGGCGGGGTGGTGGCTGGCGGTGCTGGCGATGGTGGCGGGG
>DQAA01000206.1 GCA_003523465.1 Pseudomonas sp. | reverse complement strand
CGGGTCGCGGGGGAACTGGTCAAGATCCACTTCAAGGAAGGCCAGCAGGTCAAGGCCGGCGACCTGCTCGCCGAGATCGACCCGCGCACCTACCAGATCGCCCTGCAGCAGGCCGAAGGCACCCTGNNGGCCCGCTATAAGGGCCTGTACGCCGAAGACAGCATCGCCAAGCAGACCCTCGACACCCAGGCCGCCCTGGTCGCGCAGTACGAAGGCACGATCAAGACCAACCAGGCCGCCGTCGGCGACGCCAAACTGAATCTCGACTTCACCAAGATCCGCGCCCCGATCACCGGCCGCCTCGGCCTGCGCCAGCTCGACCTCGGCAACCTGGTGGCGGCCAACGACACCACCGCGCTGGTGGTGATCACCCAGACCCAGCCGATCACCGTGGCCTTCACCCTGCCGGAAAACGACCTCGACACCGTGCTCAACNNACCGCTTCCGCAGCGGTACGTCGCTGCCAGTCGAGGCCTGGGACCGTGGCGACACCCGCCAGCAGGCCACCGGCGTGCTGGCGAGCATCGACAACCAGATCGACATCACCACCGGCACCCTGAAGTTCAAGGCACGCTTCGAAAACCAGGACGAAACCCTGTTCCCCAACCAGTTCGTCAACGCGCGACTGCTGGCCGACACCCTGAAGGATGTGGTGCTGGCCCCGTCGGCGGCGATCCAGTTCGGCACCAGCGGCACTTTCGTCTATGTCATCGACGAAGAGAGCAAGGTGCATATCCGCAACCTCAAGGTCGGCGTCAGCGATGGCGAGCAGACCGTGATCAAGGAAGGCCTGGCCAAGGGCGAGCGGGTCGTGCTGGAAGGCACTGACCGCCTGCGCGACGGCACCAAGGTCGAGGTGGTGGACGATCCGGCCAAGGTCCCGGCCACCCCTGGCCAGCACCTGCAAGGCCAGGACAAGCCTGACGTCTCCGAAGCCCCTGCACCGACCGGCAAGGCTGGCGCATGAACCTCTCGCGCCTGTTCATTCTCCGCCCGGTCGCCACGACCCTGAGCATGCTGGCCATCGTCCTGGCCGGCCTGATCGCCTACAAGCTGCTGCCGGTGGCGGCCCTGCCACAGGTGGATTACCCGACCATCCGGGTCATGACCCTGTACCCCGGCGCCAGCCCGCAGGTGATGACCAGTGCGGTGACCGCCCCGCTGGAGCGCCAGTTCGGGCAGATGCCGGGCCTGGAGCAGATGGCGTCGACCAGTTCCGGCGGCGCCTCGGTGCTGACCCTGCGCTTCAGCCTGGAAATGAACATGGACGTCGCCGAGCAGCAGGTCCAGGCGGCGATCAACGCTGCCAGCAACCTGCTGCCCAGCGACCTGCCGGCCCCGCCGGTGTACAACAAGGTCAACCCGGCGGACACCCCGGTGCTGACCCTGGCGATTTCCTCGAAGACCATGCCGCTGCCCAAGCTCAACGACCTGGTCGACACGCGCATGGCGCAGAAGATCGCCCAGATCAGCGGCGTCGGCATGGTCAGCATCGCTGGCGGTCAGCGCCAGGCGGTGCGGATCAAGGTCAACCCCGAGGCCCTGGCTGCGGCGGGGCTGAACCTGTCCGACGTGCGCACCCTGATCGGCGTGTCCAACGTCAACCAGCCCAAGGGCAACTTCGACGGCCCGACCCGGGTCTCGATGCTCGACGCCAACGACCAGCTGCGTTCCCCCGAGGAATACGCCAACCTGATCCTGGCCTATAACAACGGCGCGCCGCTGCGCCTGAAGGATGTCGCCGAGATCGTCGACGGCGCCGAGAACGAACGCCTGGCGGCCTGGGCCAACCAGAACCAGGCGGTGCTGGTGAACATCCAGCGCCAGCCGGGGGCCAACGTCATCGAGGTGGTCGACCGGATCAAGACCATGCTGCCGGAAATCACCGACAACCTGCCGGCCGGCCTCGAAGTCACTGTCCTCACCGACCGCACCCAGACCATCCGCGCCTCGGTGCGCGATGTGCAGCACGAGCTGCTGTTCGCCATCGCCCTGGTGGTGATGGTCACCTTCCTGTTCCTGCGGCGCATCAGCGCCACCCTGATCCCGTCGATTGCCGTGCCGCTGTCGCTGATCGGCACCTTCGGCGTGATGTACCTGGCCGGCTTCTCCATCAACAACCTGACCCTGATGGCCCTGACCATCGCCACCGGCTTCGTGGTGGACGACGCCATCGTCATGCTGGAGAACATCGCCCGGCATATCGAGGAGGGCGAGACACCGTTCCAGGCGGCGCTCAAGGGCGCGCAGCAGATCGGCTTCACCCTCATTTCCCTGACCTTCTCGCTGATCGCGGTACTGATCCCGCTGCTGTTCATGGCCGACGTGGTGGGGCGCTTGTTCCGCGAGTTCGCCATTACCCTGGCGGTGGCGATCCTGATTTCCCTGGTGGTGTCCCTGACCCTGACCCCGATGATGTGCGCGCGGCTGCTCAAGCGCGAGCCCAAGGAGGAGGAGCAGAGCCGCTTCTACCGCGCCAGCGGTGCGTGGATCGACTGGCTGGTCGAGCATTACGGCCGTGGCCTGCAGTGGGTGCTCAAGCACCAGCCGCTGACCCTGCTGGTGGCGGTGGCGACCATGGGCCTTACCGTGGTGCTGTACATGGCCGTGCCCAAGGGCTTCTTCCCGGTGCAGGACACCGGGGTGATCCAGGGCATTTCCGAGGCGCCGCAGGCCACGTCCTTCGCCGCCATGAGCCAGCGCCAGCAGGAACTGGCAGCGCTCATCCTCGAAGATCCGGCGGTGGAAAGCCTGTCGTCCTATATCGGCGTCGACGGCGACAACGCCACGCTCAACAGCGGGCGCTTCCTGATCAACCTCAAGGCCCACGGTGAACGCGACCTGACCGCCGCCCAGGTGATCGCCCGCCTGCAGCCCCAGGTCGACCGCCTCAGCGGTATCCGCCTGTTCATGCAGCCGGTGCAGGACCTGAGTATCGAGGACCGGGTCAGCCGCACCCAGTACCAGTTCAGTCTGTCGTCGCCGGATGCCGAAATGCTCTCCGAATGGAGCGACAAGCTGGTCCATACCCTGCAGCAGTACCCGCAACTGACCGACGTCGCCAGCGATCTGCAGGACAAGGGCCTGCAGGTCTACCTGCTGATCGACCGCGACGCCGCCAGCCGCCTGGGCGTGACCGTCTCGGAAATCACCAATGCCCTGTACGACGCCT